>NZ_JBHXKE010000087.1:0-34014 GCF_042722765.1 Kitasatospora sp. NPDC058406 | reverse complement strand
GCGTCTCACCGGTGGTGGTCTGCTTCAGGCCCATGACGGCGATGATGTCGCCGGCGCCCACCGAGTCGATCTCCTCACGCTTGTTCGCGTGCATGCGGTAGATCTTGCCGATGCGCTCCTTCTTGCCCTTCACGGCGTTCAGCACCGAGGTGCCGGACTCCAGGCGGCCCGAGTAGACCCGGACGAAGGTGAGCTTGCCGAGGTGCGGGTCCGACATGATCTTGAACGCGAGCGCGGCGAGCGGCTCGTCGTCCGAGGCCTTGCGGGAGATCTTGACCGTGTCGTCACCGGGCTTGGTGCCCTCGATGGACTCGATGTCCAGCGGCGACGGCAGGTACTTGACGACCGCGTCGAGCAGGGGCTGAACGCCCTTGTTCTTGAACGCGGTACCGCAGAAGATCGGGGTGAAGTCCGAGTTCAGCGTGCCCTTGCGGATCGCGTCCTGGAGCAGCTCGACCGGGATCTCGGCCTCTTCGAGGGCGAGCTCCATGATCTCGTCGCTCACGTTGGAGACGGTGTCGATCAGCTGGGTGCGGTACTCGTCCGCCTGCTCCTGCAGCTCGGCCGGGATGTCGACGATGTCGTACATCTCACCCTTGGCCGCCTCGGCGGACCAGACCAGCGCCTTCATGCGGACCAGGTCGACAACGCCCTGGAAGTCCGCCTCGGCACCGATCGGGAGCTGCATGACCAGCGGGGTGGCGCCGAGGCGGTCCACGATGGTCTGCACGCAGAAGAAGAAGTTGGCGCCCGTGCGGTCCAGCTTGTTGATGAAGCAGATGCGCGGGACGCCGTAGCGGTCAGCCTGCCGCCACACGGTCTCGGACTGGGGCTCGACACCGGCGACACCGTCGAACACCGTCACGGCACCGTCGAGCACGCGCAGCGAACGCTCCACCTCGACGGTGAAGTCGACGTGGCCCGGGGTGTCGATGATGTTGATGGTGTTGGCGACGTCGTCGACCGTCCAGTGACAGGTGGTCGCGGCCGACGTGATCGTGATGCCGCGCTCCTGCTCCTGCTCCATCCAGTCCATGGTGGCAGCGCCATCGTGGACCTCACCGATCTTGTACGAGACACCGGTGTAGAACAGGATCCGCTCGGTGGTGGTGGTCTTGCCCGCGTCGATGTGCGCCATGATCCCGATGTTGCGGACCCTGGCGAGGTCAAGGGAGGTTGCAGCCATGGTGGCTCGTTCTCTCTCTGTCTAGTGACGGGGTACGGACTACCAGCGGTAGTGCGCGAAGGCCTTGTTGGACTCGGCCATCTTGTGGGTGTCCTCGCGACGCTTCACGGAAGCGCCCAGGCCGTTGCTGGCGTCGAGGATCTCGTTCATCAGGCGCTCGGTCATGGTCTTCTCGCGACGGGCGCGCGAGTAGCCGACCATCCAGCGCAGCGCCAGGGTGCTGGCGCGGCCCGGACGGACCTCGACCGGAACCTGGTAGGTCGCGCCACCGACACGGCGGGACTTGACCTCGAGGGCCGGCTTGACGTTCTCCAGCGCACGCTTCAGCGCGACGACCGGGTCCGAGCCGGTCTTCTCACGGACGCCCTCAAGGGCGCCGTAGACGATCCGCTCGGCGGTGGAGCGCTTGCCGTGCAGCAGGATCTTGTTGACCAGCTGGGTGACGACAGGGGAGCCGTAGACCGGGTCGATGATGACCGGGCGCTTCGGGGCGGGGCCCTTACGAGGCATTCTTACTTCTCCTTCTTGGCGCCGTAGCGGCTGCGAGCCTGCTTGCGGTTCTTGACACCCTGGGTGTCGAGCGAACCGCGGATGATCTTGTAGCGGACACCAGGAAGGTCCTTCACACGACCACCGCGCACCAGCACGATGGAGTGCTCCTGCAGGTTGTGGCCCTCGCCCGGAATGTAAGCGGTGACCTCGATCCCGCTGGTGAGGCGCACACGGGCGACCTTACGAAGCGCCGAGTTCGGCTTCTTCGGGGTGGTCGTGTACACACGCGTGCAGACCCCACGGCGCTGCGGGGAACCCTTCAGCGCGGGAGTCTTGTTCTTCTCGACCTTGTCCTGCCGGCCCTTTCGGACCAGCTGCTGGATCGTAGGCACCGTTTCTCCGTTTTCTGTGTGCCAAGGCTTGGTGAAACTAACCTGCGGTGTTCCCTGCACACACAGCCGCGTGGTCGACCCACGCGGTCGGGTGTGTTGGGCTATTCCGACACGGAATCCCATGAGCTGATGTACAGCGGCGGCGCTCTACGCTCGGGGCACTGGAAAGCGCTCCGGCTCGGCGCGGCGGCCGGTGTGCATGCACGCACAAGGACCCGGGGACACCCCAGGCACAAGGTCAGAGCGTACCTAGCGCATCGGGCTCGGTCAAAACAAATGCAACGCCGCAGGTCGTGGCCGTCGGCCGGGTGTCGCCGGGATGTCCCGCACGCGGCCGCCCGGTGTCGGACCCTCCTCCTGCCGCTCTACCACATCGCGGGAACCGTCGCCACCGGAGCGGCCTCCGGCCGCCCCGCGGGCGGTCAGCCGCCGAAGAGCACCACCATCACGCCGAGCAGCATCCAGAACGCGATCGACAGCCAGCCGAAGACCAGGCCGGTGACGGCCATGCCGTCGCCCTCCTCGTTCCGCTCCTGCACCTGCCGGCGGCCGATGTGGCCGGTGATCACGGCCGGCAGCCCGAGCATGCCCCCGGTCGGGACGCACAGCAGGCCGAGCACCAGCGAGGTCACCGCCACCGCGTTGGTCCGGCGCTGCGGCGGGAGCGGCTGCGGGATCAGGAACGTCGGCGGCACGACCGGCCCCGCGACGTGCGCCGGGGCCACCATCGGCCCGGACGGCAGGTCGGCCACCAGCTGGGCGAGCTGCCCGTAGGTCTGCGCGGTGCTGGCCGCCGTGAACCGGTCGCCGTACTCGTCCGCCGTGAGCCGCCCCTCGGCGAAGGCCGCCTTCAACACGTCCACCGTCCGCTCGCGGTCGGCGTGCGCGGCACGCATCGCCGCCTGCGCCGAGACGGCAGGCTGGCGCCCCCCGGCCCCGTACCCCGGTTCGCCCCACGGCTGAACGGCCATCCGCCACCTCCCGGCGCCCCTGCGTGCATCGGCACGCCCACTGGTCCTCATAGTGCAGGACGAACGGGGGCCCTGAGTAGTTGCCACCTTCCGGTTATTCGACTCCGCCCCTGCACGGGCCCGGCCGGACCCGGCCCCGCCTCACCCGTTCGGCCCAGACACGCCCGGAACGTCCGTACACGGGACAGGGCCGCCCGGACGGTGGCAGGCTGTCGTCGGACCGATGTCGATCATGGAACGATCATGGACCCGACCGCCCGCCCACCAGCAGAGAGGGCCACCATGCAGGCGTCAGCGCCGCCGCCGTCCCCCGCCCCCGACTCCCCCGTTCCCCCGGCCGCTCCCTCCGCCGTCTCCGTCCGGGGGCTGTGGAAGCACTTCGGCAGCCAGGCCGCGGTGGCCGGGCTCAGCCTGGAGCTGCCGACCGGGGCGTTCATCGGGCTGGTCGGCCCGAACGGCGCCGGCAAGACCACCACCCTGTCGATGGCCACCGGTCTGCTCCGCCCCGACCAGGGCACCGTCCTGATCCACGGCGCCGACGTCTGGGCCGACCCGGTCGCGGCCAAGTCCCGGATCGGCATCCTCCCCGAGGGCCTGCGGATGTTCGAGCGCCTCAGCGGCCGCGAACTGCTGCAGTACAACGGCCGGCTGCGCGGCCTGCCCGGCGCCGAGGTCGACCGCCGGGCCGAGGAACTGCTCGCCGTGCTCGACCTGACCGGCCACGCCGACAAGCTGGTCGCCGACTACTCCACCGGCATGCGCAAGAAGATCGGCCTCGCCTCCGCACTGCTGCACAACCCGGACGTGCTCTTCCTCGACGAGCCCTTCGAGGGCGTCGACCCGGTCTCCGCCCAGACCATCCGCGGCGTGCTCAAGCGGTACGCGGCGGCCGGCTCCACGGTCGTCTTCTCCAGCCACGTGATGGAGCTGGTCGAGCAGCTCTGCGACTGGGTCGCCGTGATCAGCGCCGGCCAGGTCATCGCCCACGGCCCGCTCGACGCCGTCCGCGGCGGGCGCAGCCTGCACGAGGCGTTCCTCGACCTCATCGGCGTCCGCGAGGACGACGGCCGGTCCCTCGACTGGCTCGGCGGGGGCGAGCGGTGAGCTCCTCCCCCGCAGCCGTCCCCGCCGCCGTCCCCGCCGCCCCGTCCGTCCGGGGCGGCGTGCCCGACGACCGGACGGTGGTCCGGACCCTCGTCTCGCTCAAGCTCCGGCTGCTCCGCAACGGCCTGCGCCGCAGCCGCGGCCGGGCCGCCCTGTACGTCGTCGGCGCCGTCCTCGGCGTGCTCTTCGCCGCCGGGATCGCGGTCGCCTTCGCCCTGCTCGACCGCCCCACCGAGGCCGGCTCGGCCGGCGACGCGGGTGTCGTCCTCGCCGGCGCGCTCGCCCTCGGCTGGGCCGCGATCCCGCTGTTCCTGTTCTCCAGCGACGAGAGCGCCGACCCGACCCGGCTCACCATGCTCCCGCTGCGGCCCGCCCCGCTGCTGCGCGGCTCGGTGCTGGCCTCACTGATCGGGCCCGGCCCGCTGGTCAGCCTGATCCTGCTCACCGGGGCCGCGCTCTCCGGCGCCGACGGCATGGCGTCGGCGGTGGCCGGTGCGGTCGGCGTCCCGCTGGCCGTACTCACCGTGGTCGTGCTGTCCCGCTCGGTCGCGGCCGGGAACGCCCGGCTGCTCTCCAGCCGGCGCGGCAAGGACTTCGCCATCTTCGGCGGGCTGCTCTTCGCCCTGCTGGTGCAGATCGCCAACGTCGGTTCGCAGAGCGTCTTCGGCAAGGCCGGCGAGCACGGCCTCGACCTCAGCCCGCTGGCCCCGGTCGCCTCGGTGCTGCGCTGGGTGCCGCCGGTCGGCGCCGTCGACGCGGCCCGCACGGCAGGCGAGGGCCGGTACGGCCTGTCGCTGCTCCAGCTGGCGGCGACCGCCGGCCTGCTGGTGCTGCTGCTGCGCTGGTGGCGCTCCAGCCTCCAGCAGCTGATGGTCACCGCCGACGCCTCCACCCTGGAGGTGGTGCGCGGCGTCCAGGGTGCGCGCGGCGCGCGCTTCCTCCCGGGCGGCCGGGTCGGCGCGGTGATGCAGCGTCACCTGCGGTACGCCTGGCGGGAGCCGCGGGCGAAGGCCGCCGTCTTCACCAGCATCGGCATGACCCTGGTGATCTGCGTGCTGTCGGTGGTCCAGGGCTGGGCGACGGTCTACCTGGTGGCGATGGCCGGGATGTTCCTCGGTCTGCAGATGCTCAACCTGTTCGGCATGGACGGGTCGGCGTTCTGGATGGTCGCCGCCACCCTGCTCACCCCGGACGACGCCCGGGACGAGCTGCGCGGCCGGGCCTTCGCCGTCCTCTCCTACGCCGTCCCGATCACCCTCGTGCTCGCGCCGGCCCTGGCGGCGGTCAGCGGCGACTGGGCCGGCCTGCCGGCGGCCACCGGCGTGGCCTTCGCCCTGCTCGGAAGCGGCATCGCGATCGGCGCCGTACTCAGCGTGCTCGCGCCGTACACCATGCCCGCCGACAACAACCCGATGCGCAACGCGGCGCCCGGCCAGGGCGGGCTGGTGATGGTCAACAGCTTCGGTTCGATCTTCGGCAGCGCCCTCCTCGCCTCCCCGGTCGCGGGCTACCTCGGCTGGGCGCTGGCCGCCGACGGCCCGACCTGGCCCGTCCTCCTGGTCGGACCCGCCTACGGCGCCCTCGTCGCCGCCCTCGGCCTGCGCCTCGCCGCCGGCCGCCTGCTGGAACGCCTCCCGGAGATCCTCGCCAAGACCGTCGAGCGCTGACGCCCGTCCCCCGGCGGCCCCTGCTCCGCGCAGGGGCCGCCGGGGTCGTTCCCCGCCGACGGTGGCCGGCCGGGCGGGCCCGTCGTTGTCGGCGCCGCTCCGGCATCATGGGCAAGGGTGCGGACCGCATCAGACGTGGGACGAGAGCGGGAGCACCGTGGGCAAGCGCAGGCAACCGGGCGGAACCGCGGCGGACGGCGGTGCCGGGGCACTGTTGGAGCGGGCGGTGGCGACCGTGGTCACGGCGCCCGAGGACGGCCTCGACCTCGCGCTGGACACCGGGGCCTCCCTGCTGGCGGCCTCCGCCGGCCAGTGGCCGGCGGTGAGCCGGGCGGTGCTCGGGTACGCGGACACGTCCGTCGGCCGGTGCTGGTCGGCGGGCTGGCGCCCGGCCGACCTGGCCCGCGTGGTCCGGCGGGAGCTGAAGCCGGTGCACCTGGCGCTGGCGGTGGACCTGATCTCCGCCGAGGGGCGCCGCCACGCCGCGGCCGCACCGGACCGGCGCTGGCAGGAGCAGCTGCGCGAGCTGGAGACGGCGGCCTGGTGGCCGGACGACGAGCGGTACCTGGAGGCCTTCGCGCAGCGTCACCGGCTGGACCGGTTCGCGCTCGCCACCGCCGTACTGGAGCTGCTGCGGATCTGGGGCCGGCTGCCGCCGATCGCCCCGGTCGGGCCGGTCCCGGGGCAGGTCGGGTACGCCGTCCGGCGGGAGCGGCCCGGACCGGTGACCGGCGAGCCGCGGATGCTGTCGCGGATCCGGGCGCTGCTGGCGAAGGCCGAGTCCACCGAGTACCCGGAGGAGGCCGAGGCGCTGACCGCCAAGGCCCAGCAGCTGATGGCGCAGCACAGCATCGACGAAGCGCTGCTGGCCGTCGACGGTGCGGACCGCAACGCCCCGGGGGCCCTGCGGATCGGGGTGGACAACCCCTACGAGGTCCCGAAGACGATGCTGCTGGACGCCGTGGCGGCGGCCAACCGGTGCCGGGTGGTGTGGGCGAAGGAGTTCGGCTTCTGCACCCTGATCGGCTTCGACGCGGACCTCGACGGCGTGGAGCTGCTGTACACCTCGCTGCTGGTGCAGGCCACCCACGCGATGCAGAAGGCGGGCTCCCGGCAGCACCTGGACGGCGCCTCGCGCACCAAGGCGTTCCGGCAGTCCTTCCTGGTGGCGTACGCGGCGCGGATCCGCGAGCGGCTGACCGAGGCGACCGAGCGGGCGACCAGCGACGCGGCGGCCGGCCGGCACCTGCGGGCGGACGGCACCGAGGAGCAGCTCGTGCCGGACGAGCGGCTGCTGCCCGCGCTGGCGGCCCGTTCGGCGGCGGTGGACCAGGAGGTGGGCCGGATGTTCCCGAAGCTGGTCTCGCAGCGGGTCCGGGTGAGCGACGGCGAGGGCTGGGCGGCGGGCCGGGCCGCCGCGGACCGGGCGGCGCTGCACGGCCGGGCCGGGGAGATCCGGGGCTGACCGGACGGGCCCTGATAGAACGGACACCGGCCCGGGCACGGCCCGGCGCGGGCACCACCCGCGGTGGGCGGCGCACGCGGTGGGCGCCGCACGCGGTGGACGGCGACGAGCGAGGGGGACGACGGTGACGGTGGGCGAACAGCCGGGGTTCCGGGACCGGGTGCGCGGAGCGCTGGTCGGCGGGGCGATCGGGGACGCGCTGGGCTGGCCGGTGGAGTTCCTGCGGCTGTACCAGATCCGTGAGCGGTACGGCCCGGCCGGGGTGACCGGCCTGCCGGGCGGCGGCCTGGTCGCCGAGGTGACCGACGACACCCAGATGACGCTGTTCACCGCCGAGGGCCTGATCCGCGGTTTCGTCCGGGGCTGGTCGGGCGGTGGCGGTTCGGTGCCGGAGGCCGTGCACGGCGCGTACCGGCGGTGGCTGCTGACCCAGCAGCAGGGCGCGCCGGACCGGAGCCCGCTCGCCCGCCCGTACGACGGCTGGCTGCTGCGCGAGCCGTTCCTGTACGCGCGGCGGGCCCCGGGTGACGCCTGTCTGACCGGGATGAAGTACCACCCGTCCTTCGAGGCGCCGGCCGCGCTGGGGCAGCCGGGGCCGATCAACGCGCACTCCAAGGGGTGCGGCACGGTGATGCGGTCGGCGCCGTTCGGGCTGGCCCGGCTGGGTGCCGAGCAGTCGTTCGGGCTGGCCGCGCAGTGCGCGCAGCTGACCCACGGGCATCCGACCGGCTACCTGGCGGCCGGCGCGTTCGCGTCGCTGGTGGAGCGGCTGGCGGCCGGGGTGGAGCCGTGGGCGGCGGTCGGCGAGGTCGTGGAGCAGACCCGGGAGTGGCCGGCGTCCAAGGAGACGGTCCAGGCGCTGGCCCGGGCGGTGCGGGTGGCCGA
This sequence comes from Kitasatospora sp. NPDC058406, assembly GCF_042722765.1. Taxonomy (NCBI): domain Bacteria; kingdom Bacillati; phylum Actinomycetota; class Actinomycetes; order Kitasatosporales; family Streptomycetaceae; genus Kitasatospora; species Kitasatospora sp. NPDC058406. Next base: position 25,852 of record NZ_JBHXKE010000087.1, on the reverse strand, counting down.
GGAGGCCGAACCGTCGGCGGAGGCGGTGGAGCGGGTCGGGCTGGGCTGGATCGCCGAGGAGTGCCTGGCGATCGCGGTGTACTGCCTGCTGGCGGGGACCTCCGGTCCGGAGCCGGCCCGGACGGCGCTGCTGCTGTCGGTCAACCACTCGGGGGACAGCGACTCCACGGGTGCGGTCTGCGGCAACCTGGTCGGTGCGGCGTACGGCGCCTCGGCGCTGTCGACGGACTGGACGGAGGCGGTGGAGGGCCGGGAGACGCTGCTGCGGGTGGCGGACGACCTGCTGGTGCTGTTCGGCAGCCGCGAACCGGGCCACCCGGCCCTCGGGGACCGCTACCCGGCCTGGTGAGCCGGGGCCGCGCGGGCGGCGCCGGGGGCCCGGGGGGCCGTGCTCACTTGGCCTGCGGGTCGGTGACCTGGCCGAGGAAGAGCGGCCGGCCGGTGGCGGTGTCCCGGATCAGGAAGAGGAACGGCCGGTCGATGTGCAGCTGCACCGGGTCCTTCGGCATCGGCGCGGCCATCGCCTCGACGCCGACCCCGCTGCCGGCCGCCGCGACGGTGCCCTCCTCGTCGACCTGGACGGTGGCCTTCTGCACCACCGTGCCGACCCTGAGCGGCTCGGTCGCGCCCGCGCCGGGGATGCCGGAGAGGTCGGCACCCGGCTCGAACGCGGCCTTGACGCCGAGCGCCTGGAGGGTGGGCTTCAGCTCGTTGGCCGTGTCGAAGTGGAACTTCGGGAGGGTCAGGTCGACGGTCCGCTCGTCGAGCGAGCCCAGGATCATCTCCAACCCGGCCTGGTCCAGGCCCTTGCGGAAGGCCGCGAAGCCGCCCTGCGCGGGCACCACCAGGTCCATCGCCAGCGTGCCGCCCGCGTAGGGGAGTTCGACGGCCTGCCAGGGCTCCCCGAGGATGCCGCCGGAGCCCTCGGCGTAGCGGAGCGAGCCGCTCTGCCCCATGGTGGGGACGGCCGGCGCGGACCCGTCGAGGCGGTGGAACGGCCGGTCCGTGGTGCGCCCGGCCTTGAACGGGGTGGCCCACTCGGCCTTGAGGTAGAGCGCGTCGGTGAGCGCGAGCCGGGTGTCGGGGTTGATCGACCCCTGGCCGAAGAGGTCCTTGACGCGGCCCTCGGTGGCCTTCTCCACGGCGGAGTTGACGGTCTTCCGGGCGCCCTCCGGGTCCTTGCGGAAGTCGGCGGTGTGCACCCCGGCGCCGAAGGCCGCGGCCAGCACGCCCAGGTACCGCTGGTCGAGCGGGAAGTCCCGCTGGGCCCAGACGTCGTCCGCCTGCTTGAGCACCAGCCCGTCCTTGGCCGGGACGGGACGGTTCAGGGCGCCGGTGGCGAGCGCGTACTGCTGCGGGGTGAGTTCGGTGTGCAGCGCCTTGGCGAGCTCGTCGGCGGTGGTGCCGCGGGTGCCGGGCAGCAGCATGGCGAGCGCGGTGGCCAGGCCGGACGGCGAGAGCACCAGGTTGCGGCCGGTCTCGGCGGGGTCGGCGGTGAGGGCGTGCAGCAGGTCCAGCCCGAAGGCGCCGGTGGCGGCGGCGGTCGCGGCGACCTGGGCGGGATCGGCCGGTGGCAGCGACTCGGGGGAGGAGGCGCGGATCACGACCTGGCCGCCGCCTCCGGTGGAGCCGCAGCCGGCGAGCAGTGCCGTGCAGCAGAGCAGGAACACCGCCGGGCGGCGGGTACGGACGGACATGACTGGCCTCGTCCCCTGGGTCGGCGGCGCGGGCCGGTGCCCGCGCCTCGGTGCCGGTTCGACGCGGCGGGGCCCGAGGCGGTTCCACGGGCCCCGCCGGCCGCGGGGCCGGGATCAGTCCCAGAGCGCGCCGAACTCCAGCAGTTCGTCCCGGTGCTCGATCCGCTCCACCCACTCGGCGGGCCACGCGTCCGCGCCCAGGTGCGCCCCGGCGAAGGCGCCGGCCAGGCAGGCGATCGAGTCGGAGTCCCCCGAGGAGTAGGCGCCCCGGCGGACGGCGGCCACCGGGTCGTCCGGCAGCAGCAGGAAGCAGAGCAGCCCGGTGGCGAGCGCCTCCTCGGCGATCCAGCCCTCGCCGGTGGCCAGGCACGGGTCGGCCTCGACGTCGGGTGCGGCCAGCGCGGCGGTGAGCCGGTCGAGGACGGCCAGGCAGTCGTCCCAGCCGCGGGCGATGAACGCCTCCGGGGTGCTGTCCTGGGCGTGGTCGGCGAGGTCGCCGAGCCAGGACCGGTCGTACCGGGTGCGGTTGGCCAGCGCGTACGCGCGCAGCACGGCGGGCAGGCCGGCCGGCGGCAGGCCCTCGGCGAGCTTGCGGACGGCGAAGGCGGTGAGGTCGCTGGCGGCCAGCGCGGTGGGGTGGCCGTGGGTGAGCCCGGACTGGAGCTGGGCGGCGCCGGCCAGTTGGGCCGGCGCCAGCTCGCGGATCAGGCCGAGCGGAGCGACCCGCATGTTGGCGCCACAGCCCTTGGAACCGGTGTCGCTCGCGCTCTGCCACCGGCGGCCGGGCGTGCTGAGCCGCGCGCAGGAGGCCAGGCAGGTGTTGCCGGGGGCACGGTTGTTGTCCGGCGAACGCCACCAGTCGAGGAACTCCTGGCGCACCGGCGGCTCCAGCCGGGCCGCGGTGAGCGGACCGGTCTCCAGGGCGGTCCGCAGGCCGCGGGCCAGCGCGAGCGTCATCTGGGTGTCGTCGGTGATCAGCGCCCGGCCCGGCAGGGGGAGTTCCCGCCAGTCGGGCCACTGCCGGGCGATCTGCTCGACGTCCTCGAACTCGGTCGGCCTGCCCATCGCGTCGCCGATCGCCAGCCCCAGCAGCGCGCCCGTCGCCTTGCCCCTGCCCACGATGCACTCCCCCTCGCCCGGCCCCCGGCCGAACCGTCAGACCTCGACCAGCAGTTCCTTGAGCCCGCGGATCACGTAGCCCGGGCGCCACTCGGGCTCGCGGACCAGCCGCAGGCCCGGCGCCCGGCGCAGCAGCTCGCCGTACGACTCGGTGAGCTCCAGTCTGGCAAGCGGGGCGCCCAGGCAGAAGTGGATTCCGGCGCCGAACGTGATGTGCGGGTTGTCGGCGCGGCCGAGGTCGAGCCGGTCCGGGTCGGCGAACCGCTCCGGGTCGCGGTTGGCCGAGCCGAAGAGCAGGGCGACCTCCGAGCCGCGCGGGACGGTGACCCCGCGCACCTCGACGTCCTCCAGCACCCAGCGCTCGAACATCTGCAGCGGGGTGTCCCAGCGCATCAGCTCCTCGACGGCGGTGGGCAGCAGCCCGTCGACGTCGGCGCGCAGCCGGGCCAGTTCCCCGGGGTTGCGGAACAGCGCCCACCAGCCGTTGCCGGTGGTGTTGACGGTGGCCTCGTGGCCGGCGTTGAGCAGCAGCACGCAGGTGGAGATCATCTCCTGCTCGCTGAGCGCGTCCGAGCCCTCCTGGGCGTGGATCAGCGCGCTGATCAGGTCGGTGCCGGGGGCGGCGCGGCGTTCGCGGATCAGGGCGCGCAGGTAGTCGGAGAACTCGACGCTCGCGGTGACGGCCCGGCGGGCGGCCTCCTCGGTGGGGTTGAGTTCGAACATGCCGGTGATGTCGGCGGACCACGGGCGCAGCAGGTGCCGGTCGGCCTCGGGGACACCGAGCATCTCGGCGATCACCGCGACCGGCAGCGGTTCGGCGACGGCTCCGATCAGGTCGCCGCCGCCGGCCGCGAGCAGGCCGTCCACCAGTTCGCCGGCGAGCCGCCGGACGGTCGGGCGGAGCCCCTCGACCATGCGCGGGGTGAAGGCCTTGGAGACCAGCCGGCGGATCCGGGTGTGGTCGGGCGCCTCCAGGTCGAGCAGGCCGTTGTCGTTGAGGGTGTGGAACGGCTCGTGGGCCGGGTCGGGCAGGGGCCGCCCGAACTCCTCGTGGCTGAAGCGATGGGTGTACGTCCGGCCGAGCCGGCGGTCCCGCAGCAGGGCGCTGACGTCCTCGTACCGCGAGACCAGCCACTGCCCGGTCGGCTCGTAGTACGTGACCGGGGCCTGCTCGCGCAGGTCGGCGTAGGCGTCGTACGGGTGGGCCACGAACTCCGTCGACCAGGGGTCGAACTTCGGTGTCGTCGTCATCGGTCGATCACTCCAGGCCGTGAGGGGAAGCCGGAAGGATCATCGTACGCATGCAGTCCGTCCGGCCTCCGGCCCCTCCGATGTCCGGCCCCTCCCGCGTCCCGTCCCTCCCGCGTCCCCTCCCCCGTGCACCGCGCCCCCGTGTACCGCGCCCCCGTGCGGCCCTCCTCGTACGGGCCCTCCTCCTACGCCCCCCGTGCGGCCCGCCGGCCTCCGGCCCGCCCGCGTCAGGTCGGGCGGCGCAGCGGGATGCTGCCCCGCGGGGCCCGACCGTCGAACAGCCGCTCGTCGACCGGGCGGGCGGCCCTGGCCGGACCGCCGGCCCCGAGCGGGATGCTGCCCCGGCCGCCGAGCGCCAGCAGCCAGGCGGTCAGGTCCGGCCTGGTCCCGTACGGCCCGCCGGCCTGCTCCCAGATCCGGCGGACCGTCGCCAGCTGCCGGTCCGTCAGCACGTCCGGCAGCGGTTCGAACGGCTGCCCCGGCGTGAGGTAGGGGTCCTGGGCCAGGGTCCGCCCGAACAGCAGGGCCGCCTTGTAGCGGTCGCTGTCCACGGTGGCGCTGCTGCCGTGCGGGGAGAGCGGGTCCGCCCAGTCGGGCGTGTCGGTCTGCTCCAGGACCGGCGCCGCCCCGACCCGGCGGACACCGTCGCAGTCGAGCAGATGGACGGCGGGCTCGGGGACCACCGACCAGAGCACGTTGGCGTGCGAGAGGTCACCGATCACCAGCCCCCAGCGGTGCAGGCGCTCGATCAGCCCGGCCAGCTCCAGCACCAGGGCGAGCCGCTGCTCCGGGTCCGGGCGGACCACGCCCTGGGTCGCGGGCTTCTCCGGGTAGAAGAGGTACTGCGCCTCGGTGAGCCTGCGCCCGCCGGCACCCGTCTGCCAGGACATCGCGGCCGGCGCCTCCTGCATCAGGAACCCGACGCAGCCCGGGCCGTCGACCACCCGGCAGAGCGGCCAGGCGGCCTGCGCGTCCAGCCGGTCCCGCTCCTCCCCGGGGAGTGCGAGGCGCAGGGCGACCAGCTCGGCCAGGGCCGGGCCGTGCACCTTCCCGGGGTCGAGGTAACGCTTGAACAGCAGGCCCGGGTAGCCGGCCAGGCGCTGCACCAGGCCCTGGCCACCCCGCCCGGCCTCGGCCCCCACCGCCAGCAGCGCGAGTTCCACGTCCGCCCCGCCGGCCAGCGCCGTGGCGATGTCCGGGGCGCTCACCGGGCGGCCTCCCAGAGGCAGACGGCCGTGCGGTCGTCGTCGTAGCTGCGCACCCTCACCTGGGCCTGCCAGAGGAACTCGGCCAGGCCGGGGACGTCCGGACCGCCCCACCGGTCGGCGAGGAAGTCCTGCAGGTCGGGCTCCTTCAGCAACGGCAGCGCCAGACCGTCGGTGCACAGCACCAGCAGGTCGCCGGGGCGCGTGTCGGTGATCAACCGGACCCGGGTCTGCTCGTAGGCCTCGGGCAGGCAGTGGGTCCGGGTGCTGATCAGCGCGCCGTCGTCCTCGTCCTGCTCGCAGTTGGTCCAGCCGCCCTCCCGCAGGCGCAGCAGGCCGCCGTCGCCGACCGAGACGAAGCCGCGGGCGGTGACGTCCGCGTCGGCCGGCACCAGCAGGGCGCGCAGCGTCGTCGAGTACGACTTGGGGTCCAGGCCCCACTGCCCCGCGTCCTTCGCCAGCTCGCCCGCCACCGCCGCGACCATCTGCCCCATGAGCACCGCGAAGTCGGCCTCGGCCCCGATCCGCAGGCAGGCCAGCAGCGTCTCCGCCTTGTGGGCGACCTGCCGGGCCAGCAGCCGCAGGACGCCGTTGGAACCGCGCTGGGAGTGCTGCTGGGAGCCGACGCCGTCGGCCACCGCGAGCAGCAGCAGGTCACCGGCCCGGGTGACCAGGACGGCGTCCTGGCGGCACTCGCCCCGGTAGCGGTGCGAGTCGCCGCGGACGGAGGCGGCCCGGACGGTGACCGGGCCGAAGGTGCCGCCGTCCACCACGGTGTCGGGCAGCGTCCCCGCGTAGAGGTCGGCGCCGACGTCGGCGATGCCGGTCGGCTCGGGCGTGTAGGCCGGGGGCTTGCGGCCGACGTGGTGGACGGCGCCGGGTTCCTCGCCCGACACCGGCACCAGGCCGGACGCTCCCGCCGCCGGTGCCGGCGGCACGCCGGGGGCCGCCGCAGGTCGGTCGCGGCCGGGCTGCCCCGCCGCGTCCGGCCCGGTGGTGGCCGGATGCGGCAGGAACGGCACCGGGGTGGACGGCACGGGCCTGGCCGGGGCCGGGGCGACCGGGCCCGGCCCCCAGCCGTGCTCGTAGACGGACGAGGCGACGTCGATCGGGTCGAAGGCCCGCTCGGACACGCGCTCCGGCCCCTGACCGCCCCGCGGGTTGCCGTGCGGGTTGTCGTACGGACTGCCCTGCGGATTGTCGTACGGGTTCACCTGGCGACCCCGCTCAGAGCTTGTCGAGCGAGACGGCGGTGAACCCGGGCACGTGGTCGTCGACCTGGAGGCTCATGCCCTGCCCGGCCGCGGTCGCCCCGCTCACCGAGCGGACAATCGACCGGGTCAGGCTGGCCGCGAACTCCCGCAGCGCGACCGCCGGGTCCGCCGACCCCTCCTCCTGCATGAAGGCCTTGAACGTGGCGACGTGCGCGATCACCGTGCGGTCCGCCTGGCCGATGCCGAAGGCGATGATGTGCGGCCGGAACGCGGCGGCGAGCAGGTCCTGGTACGGCTGCTCCCAGTCGGAGTCGGTCGGCACGCCGTCGGAGAGGAAGAAGACCACCGGACGGTAGACGTCGTGGCCCTCCGCCTTCAGCTGCTGCACGTCCCGCTCGATGGACTGCCGGAGCAGGGTGAAGGCGTTGCCGAAGGAGGTCAGGCCGGAGGCCTCCAGGGCGGGCAGCTCGTCCAGGTCGCTCAGATCGACCAGCGGCTGCAGCTCGTTGGCGTCGGTGGAGAAGCCGATCAGCCCGAACCGCGTCTTGTCGGAGATGGTCGGGTTGGTGCTGATCTCCTGGTGGAGGTTGAACAGGGCCTTGTTGAGGGTGTCGATGTCGGCGCTCATCGACCCCGACTCGTCGCACACGGCGTAGAACGGGAGGATCTGCACGGCACTTCTCCTTGGTCTCGCAGTTCACAGCGGGTGTGGGGCACGGTTCGGAACGGGGCCCGGACCGGACGGCCGGGGCCCCGGTCAGCCGGTGTAGAAGTAGATCTCCAGCGAGGCGTGCCGGGGGTTGTCCGTCAGCGAGATGAAGTCCCGGGTGGTGGTGCCCCGGAACATCTCCGGACGGGCCTGCGCGAGCAGCCCGTTGACGGTGTGCGCGTACGCCTGTCCGGCGCCCGGGTCGCGGTTGCTGCCGAACGTGAGCACCACCGCGGCCTGGCGCCCGGCGTACCGCTCGGTGGCCGCGCGGATCTGCGCCACCAGGCCGGCCGTGTCGGAGGAGTCCCCGGTGACGTCGACGGTGACCGCGTCGTGCTCCACCCCGCGCGGGCCGGTGGGGGTGGGCGTCGGCCGGGGTGTCTCGGAGGCGGTGGCACTCGCGTCGGCCGTGGCCGTGGCCGTGGCCGCGGGCGTCGCGGTGGCGCGCGCGGCCGCCACCGGGTCACCCTGGTCGCCCATCGCGACCAGGGCCAGGACCAGCAGCAGGTCCGCGAAGAGCCAGCCCGCGAGGTGTGCGCTCCGGACGCGCGGCCGCCCGGTTCGGAACCGGTCCCTCATCGGCCCGCCTGCCGCACCGGCACCTCGTCCAGCTCCAGCAGCGTCTGCTCGACCGCGACCGCGACCGCGACCGCGACCGCGTCCGCGACCGTGTCCGAGACGCCCGGCGTCCCCGGGGCGTCCGACGGGTCCGAGGGGCGCGAGCGGGTGCCGCCCGCGCCCGGTCCGGGCTCCGACACGGTCTTGACCAGCAGTGCTCCCGGGCCCGGGGCCCGCCGCTCGTCCCGGGCGTCCATCCGCGCCGCCGCGGCCGCGGCCGCCGAGGCCGCCGCGGTGACCCGGTCGGCCATCGACGCGACCTCCCGGGCCAGCCCGTCGAGCTGCTCCAGCAGCCGCCCGCCGACGTCGGCGACGGTCTCCGCGCCGGTGGTGAACCCCCGCTGGGCGACCGCGAGGTCCCGCACCGCGTCCTCCACCCGCTCGCCCGCGTCGGACAGTTCGGCGCCGACCCGCTCGGTGGCCCGCCGTACGGCATCGGCGGCGTCGGCCGCCTGCTGCCCGCCGCGCCGGACCAGGTCGTCCGTGGCGGCGGCGCCGTCCCGGACGGTCCCGGCGAGCTTCTCGCCGCTGTCCCGCACGGCCTTCCCCACGCCGTCGACCGCCTTCTCGATCCCGTCGACCGCCCGCCGCAGCGGGTCCACCGCCGCGCCCACCTCGGCCAGCCGCTCCCTGGCCCCGGCCACCGACCGCTCGACCACCAGCGCCGCGTCGCTGAGGTCCCGCTGGGTGTCGGCGGCCTGCCGACCGAGCCGCTCCAGGGTCTCCGCCGCGCCGGTAAGCTCGGCCACGAACCGCTGCGGCGAGGACCGGCGGCGCTCGTTCAGCACCAGCTGCGCCCGGGTGAGCGCCGGGGCCAGCTCGGCCAGCAGCTCCTCCGCCTCCTGCACCGCCCCGGTCTCGCGGCGCTCGGTCCCGGCCCTGCGGACGCCGTGCGCGACGGAGAAGACCAGCAGCAGGGCGATGAACAGCGTGGCGGACAGCGCGATGTCGCCGAAGGTGGCCCAGCCGGCCAGCCGGCCCTCGAAGCCGGTCTGCCAGAGCTGGAGGAACGGCCGGGCGGCCTGCGCCGCATCCGCACCGATCAGGGCCTGGTAGGCGCTGGTCGCCTGCATCAGGCCGGCCCAGGTGACCAGCAGCGGGACGAACACCAGTCCACCCAGGGCGACTTCGAGCCAGGACCAGAACCTCGGTTCGGGCCGCGGCCGAACCGCCGCCCGGACGCTCTCCGGCCGGACGAAGCTCTGCACCAGGTCGAGGTCGGCCCACTGGTCCAGGTCGCCGGTGCCCGAGATCGCCAACCCGAGCTCCTTGAGCTCCTCCTGACGACTCACCAGGCCGGGCCTGGCCGCCAGAGCGCGCAGCTCACCCCCGATCGCACGACGGTCCAGCAGTCGACCTGACGTCATGAGGGCTCCTTCGGTGCGCGCCGCCGCGGGGGTGAACGCCCGTGGCCGGTGCGGTGCGCGGGCGGAGCCGCCCGCGCAGCCTCCCCCCGGTGGCCGGAATCCGGCCACGCCGCTCCGTGCCGCAGCGTAGCGCAGAACCACCCTGCGGGACTGGGCAGTTCGTCCAGTGGATACCTGTTCGTCACCGACTCGCCCGGGCCCCGGGGGCCCGGGCGGCGCCGGAGGTCTCAGACGTACCGGGCCACCAGCCGGCGGACCAGGTCCGGCAGCGCGGTGGAGATGGGCTCGCGGATCACCTCGTCGGCGACCTCGTCGAACGGGGTCGGCTCGCCGTTCATCACGATCAGCCGGGCCCCGTTCCCGAGCGCGCTGTACGGCAGTTCGGCCACCGGGAAGACCTGCAGGCTGGTGCCGACGGCGAGGAACAGGTCGCAGGCCTTGCTGACGGCGTCGGCCTGCTGGATCACCTTCGGGTCCAGCTGCTCGCCGAACATGACGGTCCGCGGCCGCAGCACCCCGCCGCAGGCCCGGCAGTCCGGGTCCGGCTCGCCCGCCGCCACCCGGTCCAGCGCCTCCGCCACCGGGCCCACCACCTTGCACCGCATGCACTGCACCTCCTGCGCGGTGCCGTGCAGTTCGAGCACCTTGCGGGGGGACTGGCCGGCCCGCTGGTGCAGCCCGTCGACGTTCTGGGTGAGCACCCGGACGGGCAGCCCGGACTGTTCGAGGTCGACCAGCGCCCGGTGCCCGGCGTTCGGCTCGGCGGCCTGCGCACCGACCTCGGCGCGCATCAGCCAGGACCGGCGGCGAACGTCCGGGTCCGATGTGTACGGGCCGATGGTGACCAGCCGCGGGGCCTCCGGATCGCGCTGCCAGAGTCCGTTCGGGCCGCGGTAGTCGGGGATGCCGGAGTCGGTCGAGATGCCGGCGCCGGTGAGCACGGCGATCAGCGGGCGCTTCGCGTTCATGCCCCGGACGGTACGGCCGCTCCTCGCCGGCCCGCCACCGATATCCGCCCCAGGTCGCGCGCAGACCCGCGCCCCGGCCTGCCCCGCCCAGGCCCGGCCAGGCCCCGCCCAGGCCCCGTTCAGGCCCGCTCAGGCCCGCTCAGGCCACGACCGGCCGCCCGGCGCCGGCGCCGAAGCCCGCCAACGGAGCCAGGGCCACCAGATAGCAGCCCGCAGCGACCGGGATCAGCGCCAGGTCCGCCGCCGTCAGCACCGTCCCGGCCAGCACCAGCACCGGGCTCCACCAGCGCAGCGTGCGCGCCCGGCCCACCGTGCCGGCCACCAGCAGCGCCAGCAGACCGACGTAGAACAGCACCGGACCGACCGAGTAGACCACCGGCACCACCCCCGGATGACTCTGGACGCTGTCGAACAGCCGGTGCTGGTCCGCCTTGTCGACGGCCACCGCCCCCACGTACAGGTCGATGACGATCTGCACGACCGACGCCGCCAGCCCTGCGGACGCCACCCCCAGGGCGGCGCGCGCCGCGACCCTGCCCGCCGCCGTGCGGTGCGGCGCCGGCCACCGCTCCAGCGCGACGAGCACCGGCGCGAACAGCACCAGCCCCGCCAGCATCAGGCCGTGACCGACCAGCCAGCCCGCACCGGGGTCACGCGATCCGTCCAGCAGCCGGATGCCGCCGTACAGCGCCATCAGAACGGGTCCGCCGATGACCGCGAACGGGGTGGCGCGACCGAGCGTCGAGGTGTCCATGGGTGCTCTCCCGAGGTTGGGGCCGTCGTTGTTCCGACACCCCGGATCCTGTCCGCCGCCGCCCTCGTCGCGGATCGCCCGCACCGGCGAATCCGGCCCCTCCCCCGCGCGGGGGAGCCGTCAGCCCTCGCCCGCCACCACCGCGCCCGCCTCATACGCGAACACCACCGCGTGCACCCGGTCACGCAGACCCAGCTTGCCCAGCACATTGCTGACATGGGTCTTCACCGTGTGCTCGCTCACCACCAGCTCGGCGGCGATCTCGGCGTTGGAGAGCCCCCGGGCCAGCAGCCGCAGCGTCTCCCGCTCGCGCCCGGTCAGCTGCTCCAGCAGCCCGGACGGCGGCCGTACCGCCCGCTCCGCGCCGCCCGGCCGCCGGGCGGCGAACTCCCCGATCAGCCGGCGGGTCACCGACGGCGCCAGCAGCGCCTCTCCGGACGCCACCATCCGCACACCGTGTGCCAGGTCGTCCCGGCGGACGTCCTTCAGCAGGAACCCGCTGGCTCCCGCGTACAGCGCGTCGAAGACGTAGTCGTCGGCGTCGAAGGTGGTCAGCATGATCACCTTCGTCTCCGGGTACTCCGCGCAGACCCGGCGGGCCGCCTCCAGCCCGTCCATCACCGGCATCCGGACGTCCAGCAGCAGCACGTCCGGCCCGTGCACCCGGACCGCCTCGATCGCCTCCGCGCCGTCGCCCGCCTCGGCGACCACCTCGATGTCCGGCTGCGCGTCCAGGATCATCCCGAACCCGGCCCGCACCAGCTCCTGGTCGTCCGCGACGACCACCCGGATCGGCTTCATCCACCCACTCCGCCCACTCCGCCCACTCCACCCACTCCGCCCACCAGCCCGGACGCCCCCAGCGGCAGCCGGGCGCTCACCAGGAAACCCCTGCCGCCGGGCCCGGGACCGGCCTCGGCCCGGCCGCCGCAGGCCGCCGCCCGCTCCCGGATGCCGACCAGCCCGCGCCCCCCGGACCAGCCGCTCGCGGCCCGGCCGGCCGGCAACGGCACACCGCGCCCGTCGTCGGAGACCACGACCGCCAGCTCCTCCCCCTCCCGGACCACCCGCACCAGCGTGTGCGAGGCGCCCGCGTGCTTGACCGTGTTGGTCAGCGCCTCCTGCACGATCCGGTACGCGGCCGCCTCCACGTCCGCCGGCAGCGGACCGCCGACGCGTCCGAGGTCGAGATCGACCGAGAGCCCGGCCGTACGCACCCGCTCCGCGAGCGCCGCGAGCTCCGCCAGCCGCGGCTGCGGCGCCAGTTCGGGCGCCGCCCCCTCCTCCTTCAACACGCCGAGCACCCGACGCAGTTGCACCATGGCGTCCCGCCCGGAGTCGGCGATGGTGTCGAAGGTCCTGATCGCCCGCTCCGGGTCCGAACGCACCACCACCGGCCCCGCCTCCGCCTGGATCACCATCAGCGAGACGGCGTGCGCCAGGATGTCGTGCATCTCCCGGGCGATCCGGGCCCGCTCCTCGGCCACCGCGCGCGCCGCGTCGCTGGCCGCCCGGCGCCCGGCCTCCCGCGCCCGCTCCGACTCCACCTGCGCCAGCCTCCGCAGTTCACGCACCAGCGAGCCGAAGACGAACGCCCCGACCGAGGTCAGCAGCGAGAACAGCATGCCGTTCGGCGACCGCGTCCCCACCACGTTGGCGACCACCACCACGGCCAGCACGGCCCAGCGCTGCCCGTCCCTGGCCCGGTCGGCCACCGTGTAGAGGGTGACCACGGCGTACAACGGCAGCTGCGGCATCGCCGAGTGGGCGAGCACCGAGAGCACCGCCGACACCCCGCCGCTGACCGCCAGCACCGTGACCGGGGCGATCCGCCGCCACGGCAACGGCAGGGCCGTCCCCAGGGCCAGCAGATAGGCCCACCAGGACCACGCCGTGTCGTCGTGGTACACCGACCAGAGCGAGACCCCCGCCGAGCCGACCGTCAACAGCCCGTCCACCACGTACGGGTTGACCCCGGCCAGCCCCGCCCGCCAGCGCACCGCTCGCCCCACCGTGACACCTCCCCCGTCCGCGGGGAGGCCCACCCCGCGGAGAAGATCATGCCCGACCGGCAGCAGCGTGAGCACGCCCCGGCCGGCGTCCCGCACCACGCCGTCAGGCATCGGTGACCACCACACCCCCGGTGTCGGTCCGCGCCGAGATGGTGCGCGGCGCGCCGGCCTGCCGGGGCACCGCCACCTCGACCCCGCCCGTCACCGCCTCCGCGTCCACCGCGTACGGTTCCCCGCCCGGCACCCGCACCCTGACCTCGCCGGTCACCGACCGCGCCTCCACCGTGGTCGGGCTCGCCGCGAACGCCACCTCGACACCACCGGTCTCGGCGCTCACCCGTACCGTCGGCGAGGTCAGCGCCGTCCCCTGGACGCCACCGGTGCCCACCTTGGCCTCCACCTCGCCGGCCAGCCCGTGCAGCCGGATCCCGCCGGTCTCGCTGCTCAGCCGCACCACCGTTCCGGCCGGCACGGTCACCTCGTAACCCACCCCGCAGTCCGAGCAGTCGTACGCCAGCCTGAGCGTGCCGTCCCGCACCTCGTGCCGGGTCTCCGGCGCGGGGCCGCGGTAGCTCTGCTTCTCGACCACCCGCACCGTGTCCCCCGCGCGGACCTCGATCCCCCCGGTCCGCCCCTCGACCACCAGCTCCCGCACCGGCTCGGCCACCCCGTAGGAGACCGTCCGGCGCTCGTCCTCGTCCCAGAAGCACCCCACCGACCCGAGCAGCACCGCCCCCGTGATCGCCACGGCCCCCAACGCCCGCTTCGCACCCATCCCCGACACCCTCTCGTCCACGTCCGTTGCCGACGCCCCGAGCCTGCCGCGCCGGCCCCCGCCCCCGCTTCCCCCGCCCGACCCGTTTCCCGCCCTCCCCCGCAGGAGGGAGGGCGGAGGAAACGGGGAAACGCCGAAGGGCCCGGAGGCGATGTGCCTCCGGGCCCTTCGATTCAGTAGCGGGGACAGGATTTGAACCTGCGACCTCTGGGTTATGAGCCCAGCGAGCTACCGAGCTGCTCCACCCCGCGTCGGTAAACACGACCTTACGCGACCACGGCCGGGAAACCTAACCGGACTCCCCCGGCCCCCGAAAACACCACCCGCCGGCCACCCACCGGGGACCGACCGGGGACCGAACGCCCCGCAGCACGGGCCCGCACCGGGCGGGAGACCAGGCACCAGGAGCCCCGGGAAGCCCCCAGGAAGCCCCGGGAACGCCGCAGGGCGGCCACCCCGTGAGGGGTGACCGCCCTGCGGTTCAACCGTGGACTCAGCCGGTGTACGGGCCGTAGTCGTAGTCGTCCAGCGGGACCGCCTGGCCGGAGCCGGCGCCGAAGGGCGACAGGTCGTAGTCGTCGTAGCCGACGGCCGAGTACATCGCGGCCTTGGCCTCCTCGGTCGGCTCGACCCGGATGTTGCGGTAGCGGGGCAGACCCGTACCGGCCGGGATGAGCTTGCCGAGGATGACGTTCTCCTTGAGGCCCAGCAGCGGGTCCGACTTGGCGTGGATCGCCGCGTCGGTCAGGACCCGGGTCGTCTCCTGGAAGGAGGCGGCCGACAGCCAGGACTCGGTGGCCAGCGAGGCCTTGGTGATACCCATCAGCTGCGGACGGCCGGAGGCGGGGTGACCGCCCTCGGAGACCACGCGACGGTTCTCCTGCTCGAAGCGGCCGCGCTCGACGAGCTCGCCCGGGAGCAGCTCGGCGTCGCCCGACTCGATGATCGTCACGCGGCGGAGCATCTGCCGGATGATGATCTCGATGTGCTTGTCGTGGATCGACACGCCCTGCGAGTTGTAGACCTTCTGGACCTCGGCGACCAGGTGGATCTGGACGGCACGCTGGCCCATGATGCGCAGGACGTCGTGCGGGTTGGTGGCACCCATGGTCAGCTTCTGGCCGACCTCGACCGCCTCGCCCTCGCCGACCAGCAGCTTCACACGCTTCGAGACCGGGTAGGCGATCTCGTCGGTGCCGTCGTCCGGGGTGACGACCAGCTTGCGGGTCTTCTCGGTGTCCTCGATGCGGACCCGGCCCTGCGCCTCCGAGATCGGGGCCACACCCTTGGGGGTACGGGCCTCGAAGAGCTCGACGACACGCGGCAGACCCTGCGTGATGTCGTCACCGGCCACACCACCGGTGTGGAAGGTACGCATGGTCAGCTGGGTACCGGGCTCACCGATGGACTGGGCGGCGATGATGCCGACCGCCTCACCGATGTCGACCAGCTTGCCGGTGGCCAGCGAGCGGCCGTAGCAGAAGGCACAGGTGCCGACGGCCGACTCACAGGTCAGGATCGAGCGGGTCTTGACCTCGCTGATGCCGTGGCGGATCAGCTCGTCGATCAGCACGTCGCCGAGGTCGGTGTTGGCGGTGGCAAGGAGCTTGCCGTCCACCGTGATGTCCTCGGCGAGCATGCGGGCGTAGACGCTGGTCTCGACGTCGTCCGTCTTGCGCAGGACGCCGTCGGCACCGACGGTGCCGATCGCCAGCTTCAGGCCGCGCTCGGTGCCGCAGTCCTCCTCGCGAATGATGACGTCCTGGGAGACGTCGACCAGACGACGGGTGAGGTAGCCGGAGTCGGCGGTACGCAGAGCGGTGTCGGCCAGACCCTTACGGGCACCGTGGGTCGAGATGAAGTACTCGAGGACGGTGAGGCCCTCACGGAACGACGCCTTGATGGGACGGGCGATCGTCTCGTTCTTCGCGTTCGACACCAGACCACGCATACCGGCGATCTGGCGCATCTGCATCATGTTTCCTCGAGCGCCCGAGTCCACCATCATGAAGATGGGGTTGGTCTTCTCGAAGTTGGCGTTCATCGCCTCGGCGACCTCGTTGGTCGCCCGGGTCCAGATGCCGATGAGCTCCTGCTTGCGCTCGTCGTTGGTGATCAGACCGCGCTCGTACTGCTTCTGGATCTTCTCGGCCTGCGCTTCGTAGCCCTCGAGGATCTGGGCCTTCTGCGGCGGGACGACGACGTCCGAGATCGAGACGGTGACACCCGAGCGGGTGGCCCAGTGGAAACCGGCCGCCTTCAGGTTGTCCAGGGTCGCCGCGACGACGACCTTGGGGTAGCGCTCCGCCAGATCGTTGACGATCGCGGAGAGCTGCTTCTTGCCCACCTCGTAGTCGACGAACGGGTAGTCCTCGGGCAGCAGCTCGTTGAAGAGCGCGCGGCCCAGGGTGGTGCGCAGACGGAAGGACTCGCCCTCGAACCAGGCCGGCTGACCGTCCTCGTCGACCGGCGGGGTCCAGCTGCGGGGCGGGACGGTGCCGATCGGCAGGCGGACGTCGATGACGGCCTGGACGTCCAGCTCCTTGGCGTCGAACGCCATGACCGCCTCGGCGGTCGAGGAGAAGGAACGACCGTCGCCCTTGACCTTCGGCCGGTCCGAGGTGAGGAAGAACAGACCGAGCACCATGTCCTGGGTCGGCATGGTGACGGGGCGACCGTCGGCCGGCTTCAGGATGTTGTTCGAGGACAGCATCAGGATGCGGGCCTCGGCCTGCGCCTCCGCGGAGAGCGGCAGGTGGACGGCCATCTGGTCACCGTCGAAGTCCGCGTTGAACGCGGTGCAGACGAGCGGGTGGATCTGGATGGCCTTGCCCTCGACCAGCTGGGGCTCGAAGGCCTGGATGCCGAGGCGGTGCAGGGTGGGTGCACGGTTCAGCAGCACCGGGTGCTCGGCGATGACCTCTTCGAGGACGTCCCACACGACCGGGCGGGCGCGCTCGACCATGCGCTTGGCCGACTTGATGTTCTGCGCGTGGTTCAGGTCGACCAGGCGCTTCATCACGAACGGCTTGAAGAGCTCCAGCGCCATGGCCTTGGGCAGACCGCACTGGTGCAGCTTGAGCTGCGGGCCGACGACGATGACCGAACGGGCCGAGTAGTCGACTCGCTTGCCGAGCAGGTTCTGACGGAAACGACCCTGCTTGCCCTTCAGCATGTCGCTGAGGGACTTCAGCGGGCGGTTGCCGGGGCCCGTGACCGGGCGACCACGACGGCCGTTGTCGAACAGCGCGTCGACGGCCTCCTGAAGCATGCGCTTCTCGTTGTTCACGATGATCTCGGGCGCGCCGAGGTCGAGAAGCCGCTTCAGGCGGTTGTTGCGGTTGATCACGCGGCGGTACAGGTCGTTCAGGTCGGAGGTCGCGAAGCGGCCACCGTCCAGCTGCACCATCGGACGCAGGTCCGGCGGGATGACCGGGACGCAGTCCAGCACCATGCCGTTGGGCTTGTTGGTGGTCTGCAGGAACGCGGAGACGACCTTGAGGCGCTTGAGCGCACGGGTCTTCTTCTGGCCCTTGCCGGTGCGGATGATCTCGCGCAGGCGCTCGGACTCCTCCGCCAGGTCGAAGGTCTCCAGGCGGTCCTTGAGGGCCGCCGCGCCCATCGAGCCGGAGAAGTAGGTGCCGAAGCGGTCGCGCAGCTCGCGGTAGAGCAGCTCGTCGCCCTCCAGGTCCTGGACCTTGAGGTTCTTGAAGCGCGCCCACACCTCGTCGAGACGGTCGAGCTCGCGCTGCGCGCGGTCGCGCAGCTGCTTCATCTCGCGCTCGGCGCCCTCGCGCACCTTGCGGCGCACGTCGGCCTTGGCGCCCTCGGCCTCCAGCTCGGCCAGGTCGGTTTCGGCCTTCTTGGCGCGGGCTTCGAGGTCGGAGTCGCGACGGTTCTCGATCTGCTGACGCTCGACCGAGACGTGCGCCTCCAGGGACGGCAGGTCGCGCTGGCGGCGCTCGTCGTCGACCCAGGTGATCATGTAGGCGGCGAAGTAGATGACCTTCTCGAGGTCCTTCGGCGCCAGGTCGAGCAGGTAGCCGAGGCGGGACGGCACACCCTTGAAGTACCAGATGTGGGTGACCGGGGCGGCCAGCTCGATGTGGCCCATCCGCTCACGGCGCACCTTGGCGCGGGTCACCTCGACGCCGCAGCGCTCACAGATGATGCCCTTGAAGCGGACGCGCTTGTACTTGCCGCAGTAGCACTCCCAGTCCCGGGTGGGGCCGAAGATCTTCTCGCAGAAGAGTCCGTCCTTTTCGGGCTTCAGGGTGCGGTAGTTGATGGTCTCCGGCTTCTTGACCTCGCCGTGGGACCACTGGCGGATGTCGTCGGCGGTGGCCAGGCCGATGCGGAGCTCGTCGAAGAAGTTGACGTCAAGCACTGGTCGTCAAGCCCTCTTTCGTAAGTCGAGAGTCGTTCATGTGGTCTGAGGGGGGCCTGGGGGCGGGCCGGCCCGTCACCGGGCCGGCCCAGCCTCCGTCAGACCTCTTCGACGCTGCTCGGCTCGCGCCGGGACAGGTCGATGCCGAGCTCCTCGGCGGCGCGGAACACGTCCTCGTCGGAGTCCCGCATCTCGATGGACTGGCCGTCCGAGGACAGCACCTCCACGTTGAGGCAGAGCGACTGCATTTCCTTGATGAGCACCTTGAAGGACTCGGGAATGCCGGGCTCGGGGATGTTCTCGCCCTTGACGATGGCCTCGTAGACCTTCACACGGCCGAGAACGTCGTCGGACTTGATGGTGAGGAGCTCCTGCAGCGCGTAGGCCGCGCCGTATGCCTCAAGGGCCCACACCTCCATCTCACCGAAGCGCTGACCACCGAACTGCGCCTTACCACCGAGCGGCTGCTGGGTGATCATCGAGTACGGGCCGGTCGAGCGGGCGTGGAGCTTGTCGTCGACCAGGTGGTGCAGCTTGAGGATGTACATGTAGCCGACCGAGACCGGCATCGGGAACGGCTCGCCGGAGCGGCCGTCGAACAGCCGGGCCTTGCCGGTGGAGTTCACCAGGCGCTCACCGTCACGGGTGAGGGTGGTGTTGTCCAGCAGGCCGGTGATCTCGTCCTCGCGGGCGCCGTCGAAGACCGGGGTGGCGAGGTTGGTGCCGCCCTCGACGGTGTCGGCGCCGATCGCCTGCAGGCGCTGGGCCCACTCGTCGGCGAGGCCGGAGACGTCCCAGCCCTGCTTGGCGAGCCACCCGAGGTGGATCTCCAGGACCTGTCCCGGGTTCATTCGGGACGGGACACCCAGCGGGTTGAGGATGATGTCGACCGGGGTGCCGTCCTCCAGGAACGGCATGTCCTCGACCGGCAGGATCTTCGAGATGACGCCCTTGTTGCCGTGACGGCCGGCGAGCTTGTCACCGTTGGTGATCTTGCGCTTCTGGGCCACGTAGACGCGGACCAGCTGGTTGACGCCCGGGGGCAGCTCGTCGCCCTCTTCGCGGTCGAAGACGCGGACGCCGATGACCTTGCCGGACTCACCGTGCGGCACCTTCAGCGAGGTGTCGCGGACCTCACGGGCCTTCTCACCGAAGATCGCGCGGAGCAGGCGCTCCTCCGGGGTCAGCTCGGTCTCACCCTTCGGGGTGACCTTGCCGACCAGGATGTCGCCGGTGACGACGTCGGCGCCGATGCGGATGATGCCGCGCTCGTCGAGGTCGGCGAGGACCTCCTCGGAGACGTTCGGGATGTCCCGGGTGATCTCCTCGGGGCCGAGCTTGGTGTCACGGGCGTCGACCTCGTGCTCCTCGATGTGGATCGAGGAGAGGACGTCGTCCTGCACGAGGCGCTGCGACAGGATGATCGCGTCCTCGTAGTTGTGACCCTCCCACGACATGAACGCCACGAGCAGGTTCTTGCCGAGGGCCATCTCGCCCTCGTCGGTGCACGGGCCGTCGGCCAGCACCTGGTTGGCCTCGACCCGGGCGCCCTCGTCCACGAGCACCTTCTGGTTGAAGGCGGTGCCCTGGTTGGAGCGGGTGAACTTGGCGGCGCGGTACGTGGTGTACGTGCCGTCGTCGTTGGCCACGGTGACGTAGTCGGCCGAGACCTCCTGGACGACACCCGGCTTCTCGGCCGTGATGACGTCCGCGGCGTCGACGGCGCAGCGGTACTCCATGCCGGTGCCGACCAGCGGGGCCTCGCTCTTCAGCAGCGGCACCGCCTGGCGCATCATGTTCGAGCCCATGAGCGCGCGGTTGGCGTCGTCGTGCTCGAGGAACGGGATCATGGCGGTCGCGACCGACACCATCTGGCGCGGCGAGACGTCCATGTAGTCGATCTCGGTGCCCGGGATGTAGTCGATCTCGCCGCCACGGCGGCGGACCAGGACACGCGGCTCGGCGAAGGTCAGCTCCGCCGTCAGCGGGGCGTTGGCCTGCGCGATGACGTAGCGGTCCTCCTCGTCGGCCGTGAGGTAGTCGACCTGCTCGGTGACGACACCCTCGATGACCTTGCGGTACGGGGTCTCGATGAAACCGAACGCGTTGACCCGGCCGTACGAGGCCAGCGACCCGATCAGACCGATGTTCGGGCCTTCCGGGGTCTCGATCGGACACATGCGGCCGTAGTGCGAGGGGTGCACGTCACGGACCTCGAAGCCGGCGCGCTCACGGGAGAGACCACCGGGGCCGAGGGCGGACAGACGGCGCTTGTGGGTCAGGCCCGACAGCGGGTTCGTCTGGTCCATGAACTGCGACAGCTGGCTGGTGCCGAAGAACTCCTTGATGGAGGCGACGACCGGCCGGATGTTGATCAGGGTCTGCGGCGTGATCGCCTCGACGTCCTGGGTGGTCATGCGCTCACGCACGACGCGCTCCATACGGGCGAGACCCGTACGGACCTGGTTCTGGATGAGCTCGCCCACGTTGCGCAGGCGGCGGT
The DNA here is from genome assembly GCF_042722765.1 of Kitasatospora sp. NPDC058406. NCBI lineage: Bacteria > Bacillati > Actinomycetota > Actinomycetes > Kitasatosporales > Streptomycetaceae > Kitasatospora > Kitasatospora sp. NPDC058406. The sequence continues at coordinate 5,273 of NZ_JBHXKE010000087.1, read as the reverse complement.
TGCCGAAGTGGTCGATGTCGTCGACCTCGACCACGATGTCGCGGCCGGTCTCGTCACTCCACTCGACCTCGCCGGCGTGCAGCTTCACCAGGTACTTGATCGCACCGATGATGTCGGGCTCGGTGAGCACGCCGGAGTCCAGCGACTCGGCGTTGCCCAGCTTCCGGTTGACCTTGTACCGGCCGACCTTGGCGAGGTCGTAGCGCTTCGGGTTGAAGTAGAGGTTCTCCAGAAGCGTCTGCGCGGCCTCGCGGGTCGGCGGCTCGCCCGGACGCAGCTTGCGGTAGATGTCGAGCAGCGCGTCGTCCTGGCCCTGGGTGTGGTCCTTCTCCAGGGTGGCGCGCATCGACTCGTACTCGCCGAACTCCTCGAGAATCATCTCGTTGGTCCAGCCGAGCGCCTTGAGCAGCACGGTGACGGACTGCTTGCGCTTGCGGTCGATGCGGACACCGACCATGTCGCGCTTGTCGATCTCCATCTCCAGCCAGGCACCACGCGAGGGGATGACCTTGCAGGAGTAGATGTCCTTGTCGGACACCTTGTCCAGGGTGGAGTCGAAGTACACGCCCGGGGAGCGGACCAGCTGCGACACGACGACACGCTCGGTGCCGTTGATCACGAACGTGCCCTTGTGGGTCATGAGCGGGAAGTCGCCCATGAAGACCGTCTGAGACTTGATCTCACCGGTCTCGTTGTTGGTGAACTCGGCCGTGACGAAGAGCGGGGCCGCGAACGTGAAGTCGCGGTCCTTGCACTCGTCAATCGAGTTCTTGGGCGGCTCGAAACGGTGGTCGCGGAAGGTCAGCGACATCGACCCGCTGAAGTCCTCGATCGGGGAGATCTCCTCGAAGATCTCCTCCAGACCGGACTTCGTGGGGACGTCCTGACCACTCTCCAACGCCGCCTCGACCCGGGACTTCCAGGCCGCATTGCCGAGCAGCCAGTCAAAGCTCTCGGTCTGCAGGGCGAGGAGGTTAGGTACCTCGAGGGGCTCCTTGATCTTCGCGAACGAGACGCGGAGCGGGGCGGTGGATGCGGCGGAATTGTTCGAGGCGTTGCGCGGCGCGGCCAAGAGGGGGGTCCTTCCGAGGGCTCGGAGCTCACTACGCGCGTACCAGCCGGGCCTGGCTGGGCTTGGTCCCGCCTCCTCGCCGCCGGCCTCCGCCCGGGAGTGAATCCCAGGTCAGAGCCGCTTTGCGGAGGCGATGCCAGACCCCTTCAGGGCAACGCATACTCCGGGCGACGAGTCACGGAGCAGCTAACAGGCAGCGCAAAGGGACAGTGTAGCCAATGGCGACACTGCTGTCCAGCTCTGATTCGGAGACCGAATCGGAGACTCCTCCCGGTTGCCGTCGGACGCGAACGCCCGACGGGTACTGCATCGGCCCGGACTTGCCGGGCCCAGGACTCACGTGGAGTCACTTCCCGCCGGAGCCACTGGTTATGCATCCAGCGGCGGACCAACCGGGTCGGACTCGCGCCTTGAGAATCGCGCGACCCGTCCGGTTCGTCAAGGGCCCGCCTCCGGCTGCGGACCTCGACCCGTCCATCGGCCGTGGGCCCCCCGGCGTTACAGAAGCCGTGGTGGGAGCGTCAGGCGATGACAGCGATCACCATACCCGCCCGCACCGACAGTGCCGAGTGGACGTTCGGCCACTCCGGTGTACGACCCGTCCGGCCGGCCCTCCGCGGGCCTGTGGGCCCGTCCTGGGCCGGGAACGCGAAAAGGCCGGGCCGACCACCCGTAAGGGTGATCGGCCCGGCCTCAGGCCCCCTCAGAGGAGGGGGCGCGAGATCACTTGACGGTGACCTTGGCGCCGGCACCCTCAAGGGCGGCCTTGGCCTTCTCGGCAACGTCCTTGGCAACCTTCTCCAGGACCTTGGCACCAGCGGTGTCAACGAGGTCCTTGGCCTCCTTCAGGCCGAGGGAGGTCAGGGTGCGCACCTCCTTGATGACCTGGATCTTCTTGTCGCCGGCACCCTCGAGGATGACGTCGAACTCGTCCTGCTCCTCGACGACCTCGGCCGGGACGGCCGGGCCGGCGATGCCGACGGCGACCGGGGCGGCGGCGGTGACGTCGAACTTCGCCTCGAACGCCTTGACGAACTCGGCCAGCTCGATGAGGGTCAGGTTCTCGAACTGCGCGAGCAGCTCGTCCTGGGACAGCTTCGCCATGATTGGCGTCCTTCCACTAAATCGGCAGGTGGTGCCGGATGTACGGGTTGGCGGGCGTACGGGCCCGCAGCGAGGCGTGAGCCTGCCGAATTACTCGGCGGCCTCGTCCTCGGCGGCGGGAGCCGGCGTACCGGCACCGCCCTGCTCGACCTTGTCGCGCAGCGCGTCCACCGTGCGGACGAGCTTCGACGGCAGGGCCTGGAAGAGCGCGGCAGCCTGGGACTGCTTGGCCTTCAGGGCACCCGCCAGCTTGGCGAGCAGCACCTCGCGGGACTCGAGGTCCGCGAGCTTCTTGATCTCGTCGGCGGTCAGCGCCTTACCGTCAAGGACACCGCCCTTGATGACGAGAGCGGGGTTGTCCTTGGCGAAGTCACGCAGAGCCTTCGCCGACTCCACCGGGTCACCGGTGACGAAGGCGACAGCCGTCGGACCGGCGAACAGGTCGTCGAGCTCCGTGATCCCGACCTCGTTGGCCGCGATCTTGGTCAGCGTGTTCTTCACCACGGCGTACTGGGCGTTCTCGCCCAGCGAGCGACGCAGGGTCTTAACCTGCTTCACCGTGAGACCGCGGTACTCGGTCAGCACCGCCGCGTTCGAGCCACGGAAAAGCTCCGTGATCTCGGCGACGGCAGCAGCCTTGTCGGGCCTAGCCATAGGCTTACGCCTCCTTCCGTGATGTCGAAGTCCGGCCGACCGCGAAAGTCGACCATTCAGCCGTGGACCACTGGACGGAAGGGATCCCCCTGCGGAAAATGCAGAAGAGCCCCGGTGCGCAGGCGCACGGGGCTCAGTACGACCTCGACGGACGTGTGCACGAGGCGCACGGGCCGGAAGTCCAAGCTCCAAACAATCCTGCGCGGGCTGCCTGCGCGTGAAGCGCAGATCCTTCGGTCGCGCGGTCCCTCGCGGGCCCACGGCGACAACCAGCGGTCTTTGGCTTCCGCCACAGTAGCGGGACGCCGCCGCCCGGGGCAAATCGCCCATCTGCCCGAAGCCGCAGGCCGGCCCGGGGCCGGCGGTCCCGCGGCGCGACAGCCCTCGGCCCAAGGCCCTTCGGCTCAACGGCTCAACGGCTCAACGGCGAGATGCTCCGGATGCCCACGTCCACCGTGTCCGCCTCCGCCGGCGCCTGCACCGAGAGCGCCCCGCCCGGATCGGTGTAGAGCACCGAGTCGTCCACCCGGCCGCTCTCCCCGGCGCCGGTCCGCTGCAGCCGGACCAGCTGGTCCTTGTCGTTCAGCCAGAGGTCCAGGGTGAGCGAGGCCGAGCCACCGGGCGCCAGCGCGGTCCGGAGGCCGTCCCGGCGGGCCTGGCCGAGCTGGGTCTGGGCCGCCGCGTAGCGCGCGGCGTCGGTGACGGCCCGGTAGTGCTCGACCGTGGAGTCCTCGAACTTCTCCTCGCCGACGTACTGCGCGGTGACGCCGTCGGCGGTCGCGGCGGCCAGCGCCACCACCGGGTTGAGCAGGTCGATCAGCCCCGCGTACGGGACCTCCCGGTGCCCTTCCGGGCCGGGCGCCACGGCGAACCGCTCCCAGTGCCGCCCGCCCTGCCGGGCCGCGGTGGCCGCGTCCCCGCCCTGGTAGGCGACGGTGTCCACGACGATCAGCTGCTCGGCCTCGGCCGGGGTGGACCGCTTGACCTGGAGCGCGGTCTTCGGCTGCCAGAACAGCGGGCCCGAGCCGGCGTCCGCCCCCAGGCGGTAGCTCACCTTGGCCCGGCGGGCGGTCTGCATGGCCAGCTGGGCGGAGAGCAGCACGCCGTGCGGCGAGCGGTCGGTCGGCCTGGCCGGCCAGGTCGGCGAGGCACTGCTCGGGGTCGGGGTCGCGGCGCCGGAAGCGGACGGACCCGGCGCCGGGCCGCCGGACCCGCTGCAACCGGTCAGGCCGCCCGCCAGCACCGCGACGGCCACCGCCGCCGCCAGCCGCTGCCGCACCGCCATCCCCGTCTCCCCTTCGTACCGTTCCCGCCCCGGCGGCCGCGCTCCCTGGCCGCCCTCTCCCCGCCACCTTGCCACCCGGCGCCCGCGCGCCCGGCGGCGCCCCCCTGCGACGCGGCGTCAGCCGACCGGGACGGCCGCCGGAGCGGAGCCCGGAGCAGGCCCCGGAACCGGTTCCGGACCCGACGGCTGCACGGCCGACGGCCCCGCCCCCGGCTCGGCGGCGCCCGACTCCGCGCCCGGCTCGACCGGCTCGGCGACCTCCGTCGTGGTCACCACCGCCCCGGCGGTGCCCTGGAAGGTGGACCGCACCCGGAGCAGCCGGTCCCCCGGAGCCACCCAGAAGTCGTAGCCGACGCCGGTGACCCCGCGCTGCCGGTGGTACCCGACCACCGCGGCCAGCCGCTCGGGGCCCAGCCCCTCGTCGGCGGCGAAGAAGTCCTCGACCGACGCGGTGCCCCGGTAGTGGGCGACGGTCCCGCCGTTCAGCTGTTCGCCGCCGAGGGAGCTGAGCTTGCCCGCCAGCGCCATCGAGTGCATCTGCCCGCCGGGGTTGGAGACCAGGCCGGTCATCCACCCGCCGGCCCAGCCGCCCCGGCCGGCGGCGCTCGCGCGGGAGTCCAGCGACTCGGCGTCGGCCCGCTCGGCGCGCTTCGGCGCCGCGCCCGGGTACCCGAGGTCCAGGACGCCGTCCCGGCCGCTCAGCCTGCCGGTGCCCAGCTCGTCGGTCACGGTCAGGTCGGCCGCGTCGTGGGCGCCCCAGGAGACCGTCCCGCTCGCGCTCCGCCGCCCGGCCGGTCCCTCCTCGACCAGCTGGACCCGCGCGCCGCCGACGTCGTCCAGCCGCTGGGCGGCCGACAGCAGCACCTCCCGGGGCGGCCGGACGGTGGGTCGGCCGCTGTCCGGAGTGCGTTCCCCGGAGACGGCCAGCACACTGCACGCGGTGAGACCGGCGGCGAGCAGGAGGAGGGCCGCGCCCTTGACGGCGGGGCGGGGGGCGGACGGCACGGCACACTCCGGCGGTCGGGCTGGGATGCGGCCCCGGTCGGGGCGCGTGATCGGTCCGGCCGAGCGTACGACGGACCGCGCAACAGTTCCCCACTGGCGGGATCTCGATCGGGAAACGACGGCGGGCCCGCACCCCCGGCGAAGGGGTGCGGG
>NZ_JBHXKE010000086.1:0-34374 GCF_042722765.1 Kitasatospora sp. NPDC058406 | reverse complement strand
CGACGGCTACGCCTTCTCTATAAAAGAGGCCGGGAGCGGGGCCGCACCCCGGTAGGCGGCGGCCCGCTCCAGCAGGGTGACCAGCCACTGGTTGACGAGGTCCGGCCGCTCCAGCATCACCAGGTGCCCGGCGTCCTCGACCAGGACCAGCTCCGCGCCGGGCAGCTGGCCGGCCATGACCTCACCGTGGCCGGGCGGGGTCAGCAGGTCCTTCGTGCCGGTCAGCACCAGGGTGGGAACGCCGCGCAGGGCACCCAGCGCCTCGGTCTTCTCGTGCGCGGCGAAGACCGGGTAGAACTCCGCCACCACGTCGATCGGCGTCGCGTCCAGCAACTGCTCGGCGAACCGGACCACCCCGGGGTCGACGTCCTTCCCCCCGAAGGAGAAACGCCGGTAGAACACGGCGCTGACGTCGGCCCCCAGCCGGCGGCTCGCCTCGACCAGGTCGACCTGACGGCCGAGCAGCTTCACCATGCCGGGCGCGACCCGCTTGAACAGCTTCGCCCCCACCGCGGGCAGGCCGAGGGTCACCGCGTCCCAGTTCCCCGCCAGGGTGCCGATCAGCCCGACCCCGGCGACCCGCTCACGGAACAGCTCCGGATGCTGGTCGGCCAGCGCCATCACCGTCATGCCGCCCATCGAATGGCCGACCAGGACCAGCGGACCGGTGGGCGCGACGGCGTCGAGCACGGCCTTGAGGTCGCCGCCCAGCTGGTCGATGCTGGCCGGCTCACCCGCCAGGTAGGAGCGGGACCGCTCCGAGCGCCCGTGGCTGCGCTGGTCCCAGAAGACCAGCCGCAGACCGGCGCGGAGCGCGGCGCGCTGGAAGTGCCAGCTGTCCTGGCTGAGGCAGTAACCGTGGCAGAAGACCACGGTCAGCGGCTCCGGACCGGAGTCCGGACCGGTGTTCCCAGCGGCATCCGCGCCGGCGTCCGGCCAGCCGGTGCCGTCCACCTCCACGTACAGCTCGGTGCCGTCGGTGGCGGTCACCGTCCGGGGGCGACCGCGCAGCGAGCCGTACGCGGCCTTGGCGTCCAGCTCCGCGCGGGCCCGGCGGCGCATCGCCCGGCCGACCGTCAGACGCTCTATCGCCACGCCGGCCGCGGCGCCCGCCGCGAGCACGCCGACCGAGATCCCGATCAGGCCGGCCCGGCTCACCCCGGAGGCCGCACCGGACGCGGCACCCGCCACCTCCGCGGCCTTCCCGGCCGCCTTGGCCACCGTCGCGACCGGGTCCGTGCCGGGCTGCCCGCTCATCCGAGCGGCTCCCCGTCCAGCCCGCCGACGTAGCGGCGCGGCACCCGGGAGCCGATCCGGGTCACGATCTCGTAGGAGATGGTGCCGCAGGCGCGGCCCCAGTCCTCGGCGGTCGGCTCGCCCCGGTCGCCGTTGCCGAACAGCAGCACCTCGTCGCCGACCGGCGGGGTGTCGCCGCCGAGGTCGACGACGAACTGGTCCATCGCCACCCGGCCGGCCACCGTCCGCCACTTGCCGTCGATCTGCACCGGGCCGGTGCCGCTCGCGTGCCGGGGGACGCCGTCGCCGTAGCCGACCGGGACGAGGCCCAGCGTGGTCGGACCGGGGGTCGTGTAGTGGTGGCCGTAGCTGACGCCGTGCCCGCCGGGGACGTGCTTCACCAGGGCGAGCCGGGCGCTCAGCGACATCACCGGGCGGAGGCCGAAGTCGGCCGGCGAGCCGACCTCGGGGACGGGCGACAACCCGTACATGGCCAGGCCGGTGCGGACCATGTCGAAGTGCGACTGCGGGAGCAGCAGGGTGGCGGGCGAATTGGCCAGGTGGCGGACCTCCGGCCGCAGCCCGGCCGCCTCGGCGGTGACCAGCGCGGCGCGGTAGGCGTCCAGCTGGGCCTGGATCGACGGGTGGCCGGGCTCGTCGGCGGCCGCGAAGTGCGACCAGACGCCGACCACGGTGAGCAGGCCGTCCAGCTCGGCGCGGCGGGCGGCGGCGACCAGGTCGGGCCAGTCGTGCGGCTGGCAGCCGTTGCGGCCCAGGCCGGTGTCGGCCTTCAGGTGCACCCGGGCCGGCAGCCCGGTGCCGCGGACGGCGGCGAGCAGCTCGTCCAGCGCCCACCGGCCGCTGACCGAGATGTCGATGTCGGCGAGCAGCGCCTCACGCCACGGGCCGCCGGGGGTCCAGAGCCAGCACAGGACGCGGGCCTGGTCGGGGCGGATGCCGGCGGCGCGCAGGGCGAGCGCCTCCTCCGGCGTCGCGGTGCCCAGCCAGCCGACCCCTGCGGCGACCGCCTCCCGGGCGCACCGGACCGCGCCGTGGCCGTAGGCGTCCGCCTTGACCGCGGCCATCACCGCGGCGCCTCCGACGCGCTCGCGCAGCGCGTCGAGGTTGCCGCGCAGGGCGGCCAGATCGATGGTCGCCTCGGCCCGCGCTCCTTCGGTGAGGGTGGCCGTAGCGATCGTGTTCGCAGTTGTCATCAGGGTCAGTCTCCCAGACGTCCCAGGGTCCTCGCCGAACGGCCCGTCGGCACGCCGCCCCGGGGCGCCGCCGCCGAGCGGCCCGCACAACCCGCCGTCCCTTACCGGACGCCCACGAATCACCCGCCGGTTCCTTCCCCCCTCCCCCCACCCGCCCCGACCGTCCCGGCCTCCCCGGCCCCTCGGGCCCCGCAGCGGACGAGGAGCAGGCCGATCGGCCAGGAGAGGGCGACGACCGCAGTCCGCGCACCGGACGTCGGACGGGCCGACTTCTCGTGCGCGCCCGGCGAGCCGAGGGCGGGGGGCACAGGGGCCGACGGGCGCCCGGGCAGCTCGACGGAAGCCGGTCGGTACGTTCCGGCGCGCGTCAGCCCCCGGAGGCCACAGCGGCCGCAGAACTTTCAGAGCCCTCAGAGCCCTCTGAGCCCTCGGCCGACCGGACGTCGCGCCAGGCGGCGGGGAGGGCTGCCGCCACCTGGAGGGCGGTGACGGGCGCCCCGGGACTACCGGCCGCGCGGCGGGCGGCGAGGCCGTGCAGGTACGCGCCCACCGAGGCGGCGTCCAGCGGGGAGAGCCCGGTGGCCAGCAGCGAACCGGCCAGGCCCGCCAGCACGTCGCCGCTGCCGGCCGTCGCCAGCCAGGAGCTGCCGGTCGGGTTCACCCGCACCGCGCCGCCCGGGTCGGCGATCACCGTCGTCGAGCCCTTCAGCAGCACCGTCGCCCGGTAGGCGGCGGCGAGCCGGCGGGCCGTGGCCAGCCGGGTGGCGGCCAGCTCGTCGGCGGCCGGCGGCCTGGCCTCACCGCCCGCGGCACCCGCCGCCTCACCCGCGCCCGCCAGCAGGCGGGCCGCCTCGCCCGTGTGCGGGGTCAGCAGCGTGGGCGCCGTCCGCCCGGCGAGCGCCTGCGGCCCGAGGCGGGCCAGTTCGGTCAGCCCGTCCGCGTCCACCAGCACCGGGACGTCGCTCGCCAGCGCCTCCGTGAGCGCCCGCTCCGCCCCCTCGCCGCCGCCCGGTCCGACCACCCAGGCCTGCACCCGCCCCGCCCCGGCCGGCCCGCCCTCGGTGACCAGCGCCTCCGGGAACCGCCGCACCACCTCCTCGGCCGCCGTCCCCACGTACCGCACCGCACCGGCGCCACCGCTCAGCGCCCCGGCCACCGCGAGCAGCGCGGCCCCGGGGTACCGCGACGAGCCGGCCGCCACCCCGACCACGCCGCGCCGGTACTTGTCGCTCTCCGCCCCCGGCACCGGCAGCAGCGCGGCCACGTCGGCGTGCTGCGGGGCCGCCACCGCGGCCGGCGGCAGCTCCAGCCCGATCCCCACCAGCTGCACCACCCCCGCGTACGAGGCGCCCGGATCGATCAGCAGCCCCGGCTTGTACGTGCCGAAGCAGACCGTCACGTCCGCCCGGAGCGCCACGCCCGCCACCTCGCCGGTGTCGGCGTCCACCCCGCTCGGCACGTCCACGGCCACCACCACCCCGTCCCGGCCGGCGCGGGCGTACGGCTGCGCCTCCGGCCGCAGGCCGCCCCGCCCGCCGATGCCGACGATGCCGTCCAGCACCAGGTCCGCGCGCGAGAAGTCGGCCAGGCCGACCTCCTGCTCCGGCACCACCCGCCCGCCGGCCGACCGGAGAGCCGCGAGGCCCCCTGCGTGGGCCCGCTCGGGTGCGAGCAGCACCGCCGCCACCCGCGCGCCGCGCCGGGCCAGCGCCGCGCCCGCGTACAGGGCGTCGCCCCCGTTGTCCCCGCTGCCCGCCAGAACCACCACCCGGCTGCCGTAGACCCGGCCCCGACGGCGGGTCAGCAGCCGGGCGCAGGTCACGGCGAGGCCGGCGGCGGCCCGCTGCATCAGGGTGCCCTCCGGCAGCGCGGCCATCAGTTCGGCCTCGGCGGCCCGGACCTGGTCGACGCGGTGAGCACTGCGCATGAGGGGTTCCCCCGGTCTTCGGCGACGGACGACGGATAGGGACGACGGCTACCGCCGACGCTACGCGACCGGCCTCCCCCGCAGGGCCCGAGGCCGTGCGGCACGCTTCGGCACGACACCCGCTCCGGTCCCCCACCGGCCGACCCCGCGCCGCCGGAGCGGCCCGGCGGGCCCGGACAGCAGGGCGCCCCCGCGGTGGAACGCAGCCACCGCGGGGGCACCGGACGGGAAGGGCCGGACGACCCGACTACTCGACCGTCACCGACTTCGCCAGGTTGCGGGGCTGGTCGACCTCGTGGCCCTTGGCCGTGGCCAGCTCGCAGGCGAAGACCTGCAGCGGCACGGTGGAGACCAGCGGCTGCAGCAGGGTCGGCGTGACCGGGATGCGGATCAGGTGGTCCGCGTACGGGACGACCGCCTCGTCGCCCTCCTCGGCGATGACGATCGTGCGGGCGCCCCGGGCCCGGATCTCCTGGATGTTGGAGACGATCTTGTCGTGCAGGATCGACCGCCCGCGCGGCGACGGCACGACCACCACGACCGGCAGGCCCTCCTCGATCAGCGCGATCGGCCCGTGCTTCAGCTCGCCGGCCGCGAAGCCCTCGGCGTGCATGTAGGCGAGCTCCTTGAGCTTGAGCGCGCCCTCCAGGGCCACCGGGAAGCCGACGTGCCGGCCGAGGAACAGGACCGAGCGCGCGTCGGCCAGCGAGCGGGCCAGCTCGCGCACCGGCTCCATGGTCTGCAGGACCTGCTCGACCTGGCGCGGGGCGTCGCCGAGCTCCTTGATGACGGCGTGGATCTCGTCGCCCCACTTGGTGCCGCGCACCTGGCCGAGGTACAGCGCGACCAGGTAGCAGGCGACCAGCTGGGTCAGGAACGCCTTGGTGGAGGCGACGGCGACCTCGGGCCCGGCGTGGGTGTACAGCACCGCGTCCGACTCGCGCGGGATCGTGGAGCCGTTGGTGTTGCAGATCGCCAGCACCTTGGCGCCCTGCTCGCGCGCGTGCCGCAGCGCCATCAGGGTGTCCATGGTCTCGCCGGACTGCGAGATCGCGATGACCAGCGTGCCCGGGCCCATGATCGGGTCGCGGTAGCGGAACTCGGACGCGACCTCCACCTCGCAGGGGATCCGGGTCCAGTGCTCGATCGCGTACTTGGCGATCATGCCCGCGTGGAAGGCGGTGCCGCAGGCGACGATGACGACCTTGTCGACCGACCGCAGGTCGGCGTCGGAGATCCGCAGCTCGTCGAGGGTGAGCCGGCCGTCGGTGCCGATCCGGCCGAGGAGGGTGTCGGCGACGGCCTTCGGCTGCTCGGCGATCTCCTTGAGCATGAAGTAGTCGTAGCCGCCCTTCTCGGCGGCCGAGGCGTCCCAGTCGACGTGGTACTCGCGCACGTCGGCCGGGGTGCCGTCGAAGTTGGTGACCGTCACCGCGTCGCGGCGCAGCTCCACGACCTGGTCCTGGCCCAGCTCGATCGCCTCGCGGGTGTGCGCGATGAACGCCGCGACGTCGGAGGCGAGGAAGTTCTCGCCCTCGCCGCGCCCGACCACCAGCGGCGAGTTGCGGCGGGCGCCGACCACGACGTCCGGCGCGTCCGCGTGCACGGCGACGAGGGTGAAGGCGCCGTCGAGACGGCGGCAGACCGCCCGCATCGCCTCGGCCAGGTCACCGTCGTACAGCTCGCCGAGCAGGTGGGCGACGACCTCGGTGTCGGTCTCCGAGCGCAGCGTGTGGCCGCGCTCGGTCAGCTCGGCCCGGAGCTGGGCGAAGTTCTCGATGATGCCGTTGTGGACCACGGCCACCCGGGCGGCGTCGTCCAGGTGGGGGTGGGCGTTGGCGTCGGTCGGGCCGCCGTGGGTGGCCCAACGGGTGTGACCGATGCCGGTGGTTCCGCCGGGAAGAGGGGTCTCGGCGAGTGACTTCTCCAGGTTGGCGAGCTTTCCGGCCCGCTTGTCGGTGGCAAGGCTCCACTGCCCGTCGGAGCCCTGCACCTGCACCGCGACACCGGCGGAGTCGTAACCCCGGTACTCCAGTCGCTGCAGGCCTGCGATTACTACGTCAAGGGCGGGCTGGGAGCCCACGTATCCAACAATTCCGCACATGCGTGCCAGCATAAGGGCGCTCCGAACGCCCCATTCGCGCGGTTCGCCCCCGGCGCGTGACCGACACCACAACCCCCCTGAACGGCGCTACGGCTCACAATGGAGCATGTGCTGACCGAACTCTGTACGCGGGGCGTTGCCACGCCCGGCCCGTCGCCGTCCCCCTACGTGGACCTCAGCCGGGCCGAGTGGAGCGCACTGCGCGAGCGTACGCCGCTGCCACTGACCGCACAGGAGGTGGAACGGCTGCGCGGTCTCGGCACCGCGCTCGACCTCGACGAGGTCCGCGACGTCTACCTGCCGCTGTCCCGGCTGCTGAACCTCTACATCCACGCCACGCACGACCTACGCGACGCGCTGGGCACCTTCCTCGACACCGGGGACACCGAGCGCACCCGCACGCCGTTCATCATCGGCGTGGCCGGCTCGGTCGCGGTCGGCAAGTCCACGACGGCCCGGCTGCTCCAGGCGCTGCTGGCCCGCTGGCCGGAGCACCCCCGGGTGGAGCTGGTCACCACGGACGGGTTCCTGCTGCCGAACGCGGAGCTGCGCCGGCGCGGGCTGATGGCCCGCAAGGGGTTCCCCGAGTCGTACGACCGCCGGGCGCTGATGCGGTTCGTCGCGGACGTGAAGGCCGGCAAGGAGAGGGTCTCCGCCCCGGTCTACTCGCACCTCGTGTACGACATCGTGCCCGGGGAGCGGCTCACCGTGGAGCGCCCGGACATCCTGATCGTCGAGGGGCTGAACGTGCTGCAGCCGGCGCTGCCGGGCACCGACGGCCGGACCAGGCTCGCGGTGGCCGACTACTTCGACTTCTCGATCTACGTCGACGCCCGCACCGACGACATCGAGAGCTGGTACCTGGACCGGTTCCGCAAGCTGCGGCAGACCGCCTTCCAGGACCCGAACTCCTACTTCCGCCGGTTCACCGAGGTGCCGGAGGAGGAGGCCATGGAGTACGGCCGCCAGGTGTGGCGCACCATCAACAAGCCGAACCTGCTGGAGAACGTGCTGCCCACCCGCGGCCGGGCGACGCTGGTCCTGCAGAAGGGCTCGGACCACAAGGTCCGCCGGGCACGGCTGCGCAAGCTCTGAACGCGCCACGAGCCGCGAGCCGCGAGCCGCGAGCCGCGAACGCCCGAGGGCCCCGCAGGTGCGGGGCCCTCGGGCGTTCGAGCGTTCGGCGGGGGGTCAGCCCAGGTACGTCCGGACCGCCTCGGCCAGGCGCTCCGCGACGGCCTTGGACTGCGACTCGTCGGCGGCCTCGACCATCACCCGGACCAGCGGCTCGGTGCCGGACGACCGCAGCAGCACCCGGCCGGTGGAGCCCAGCTCCGCCTCGGCCTCGGCGACGGCGGCGGCCAGCTCCTCGCTGGTCTTCACCCGGCTCTTGTCGACGCCCTTGACGTTGATCAGCACCTGCGGCAGACGGGTCATCACGGCGGCCAGGTCGGCCAGCGGCTGCTTGGTGGCGGCCAGCCGGGCGCCGAGCATCAGGCCGGTCAGCGTGCCGTCGCCGGTGGTCGCGTGGTCGAGGAGGATGACGTGGCCGGACTGCTCGCCGCCCAGCGCGAAGCCGTGCGCCTTCATCGCCTCCAGCACGTAGCGGTCGCCGACGGCGGTCTCGACCAGGTCGATGCCCTCGCGCTCCATCGCCAGCTTGAAGCCCAGGTTGGACATCACGGTGGCCACGACGGTGTTGCTCCGCAGCGTGCCGGCCTCCTTCATGGCGACGGCGAGGATCGCGATGATCTGGTCGCCGTCGACCTCGTCGCCGTCCGCGTCGGCGGCCAGGCAGCGGTCGGCGTCACCGTCGAGGGCGATCCCGAGGTCCGCCCGGTGCTCGCGCATGGCGGTGCGCAGCCGGTCCAGGTGGGTGGAGCCGACACCCTCGTTGATGTTGAGGCCGGTGGGCTCGGCCCCCAGGGTGTGGACGACCTCGGCGCCGGCCCGGGCGAAGGCCTCGGGGGCGACGTACGCGGCCGCGCCGTGGGCGCCGTCGATGACGACCCGGATGCCGTCCAGGCGGTTGGGCAGCACGCCGATCAGGTGGGCGACGTACTTGTCGAAGCCCTCGGTGTACTCGCGGACCCGGCCGACGTCGGCCCCGGTCGGGCGCTTCCACTCGTCGCTGCCGACGGAGTACGTCCGGTAGTGCGCCTCGATGGCGTCCTCGATCCGGTCGTCCAGCTTGTGGCCGCCGCGGGCGAGGAACTTGATGCCGTTGTCCGGCATGGCGTTGTGGCTGGCGGAGAGCATCACGCCGAAGTCGGCGCCGAGCGCGCCGGTGAGGTACGCCACCGCCGGGGTGGGCAGCACGCCGACCCGCAGCACGTCGACGCCCGCGCTGGCCAGGCCGGCGATGACCGCGGCCTCCAGGAACTCGCCCGAGGCGCGCGGATCGCGGCCGACCACCGCGACCGGCCGGTGGCCGTCGAAGGCCCCCGCCTCACCGAGCACGTGCGCCGCCGCGACCGACAGCCCGAGCGCGAGCTCGGCCGTCAGGGTCTCGTTGGCCACGCCGCGTACGCCGTCCGTACCGAAGAGTCGTCCCACTGTCCCGTCCTCCATCGCCGCAATGCTTTGCAGAGAATCCGATCGAATCCCAGGCCTCCGCACAATGGCCGGGGAGCACGACGCCCCGGAGTACGCGAAGTACTCCGGGGCGTGAGAGCGCATCCGGGGGCGTGCACCACCAGGGCGGTACGCACCCCCGGGGCGCGACTAGCGCTTGCTGTACTGCGGCGCCTTGCGGGCCTTCTTGAGACCGGCCTTCTTGCGCTCGACGGCACGCGCGTCACGCATCAGGAAGCCGGCCTTCTTCAGGGCGGCGCGGTTGTTGTCCACGTCGGCCTCGTTCAGGGCGCGGGCGACGCCGAGGCGCAGCGCGTAGGCCTGACCGGAGGTGCCGCCACCCGAGATGCGGGCGACGACGTCGTAACGGCCGTCGAGCTCAAGGAGCTTGAACGGCTCGTTCACGGTCTGCTGGTGCACCTTGTTGGGGAAGTAGTTCTCCAGGGTGCGACCGTTGATCTTCCACTGGCCGGTGCCGGGGACGATGCGCACGCGGGCGATCGCCTCCTTGCGACGGCCGAGGCCGGCGCCGGGGACGGCCTCGCCGAAGCGGCCGGCCAGGGACTCGGAGGTGTAGTTCTCCTCGGAGGTGTACTCGCCCTCGACGACAGTCTCGTCGAAGTCGACCTCAAGGGTTTCGGTGGTCTCGGCCACGGGGTTCCTCAGCTCTTTTCAGTGTTGGGGGGCTTGGTGGCCGGAGTTACTGCGCGACCTGGGTGATCTCGAACGGCACCGGCTGCTGGGCAGCGTGCGGGTGCTGGTCGCCCGAGTAGACCTTCAGCTTCGAGAGCATCTGGCGGCCCAGGCTGTTCTTGGGGACCATGCCCTTGATGGCCTTCTCGACGGCCTTCTCCGGGTTGTTCGCCAGGAGGTCGTCGTAGCGGACCGAGCGGAGACCGCCCGGGAAGCCGCTGTGGCGGTACGCCAGCTTCTGGGTCTTCTTGTTACCCGACAGGTGCACCTTGTCCGCGTTGATGATGATGACGAAGTCACCGGTGTCAACGTGCGGCGCGTAGATCGCCTTGTGCTTACCCCGGAGGAGGTTGGCGGCCTGGGAGGCCAGGCGGCCGAGCACGACGTCGGTCGCGTCGATGACGTGCCACTGACGCTGGACGTCGCCGGGCTTGGGGCTGTACGTACGCACGGTCGTAGCCTCTGCTTTTCAGTGAGTGAGTCCTGACAGGAGCACCCGGTCGAGGGCATCAGCCTGGCCGCCTTGGACGCAATTCAAGGGGGGCCGCTGGGTGGTCGACCTGATATCTCCGGCGTACCGACCTCTCACGTGAGATAGAGCGAGCCAATACGCACATCAAGCGCCCAGGCTACCGGGACTACCGGGGAGGGTCAAAATTCGCCCGGCGGAACCCGCCCCGGGACTGTCCTGAACCGCTCCCGAACGGACCCTGAACCGGTCCCCGACCGGTCACGAACGGCACCCGAACGACCGGAACCGCACAGGCTCCGGACATCACCCGGCCCGGCGCGGTACGGCCCGGACCGCCCCGCACCGCGCCGGAACGCCAGGTCAGCGATCCCGCTCGACCCGGGTGACGTCCCAGACCGGCTCCGTCGACTCGTAGACGCGGCCGTCCGCGCCGAACACCACGAAACGGTCCAGGGCCTTCGCGAACCAGCGGTCGTGCGTGACGCACAGCACGGTGCCGTCGAAGGCCTCCAGCCCGGCCTGCAGCGCCTCCGCGCTCTCCAGGTCCAGGTTGTCGGTCGGCTCGTCGAGCAGCAGCGCGGTGACCCCGGAGAGCTCCAGCTTGAGGATCATCAGCCGGGCCTGCTGCCCGCCGGAGAGCGACTCGAACTTCTGCTCCTCCTGCCGGTCCAGCTCGTACCGGCGCAGGGCGCCCATCGCGGCGCCGCGGCTGAGCGCGTGCTCCTCCTCGACGATCGAGCGGACGGTACGGCCGAGCAGCTCCGGATGGGCGTGGGTCTGCCGGAAGTGGCCGGGCACCACCCGGGCGCCGAGCTTCCAGCCACCGGTGTGCGCGACCGTGGTGTCCCCCGCGAGGAGGCGCAGGAAGTGCGACTTGCCGGAGCCGTTGGAACCGAGGACGCCGATCCGCTCGCCGTAGAAGACCTCCAGGTCGAAGGGCTTCATCAGGCCGGTGAGCTCCAGCTGCTCCATGGTGAAGGCGCGCACGCCCGTCCGGCCGCCCTTGAGCCGCATGGTGATGCTCTGCTCGCGCGGGGGCTCCTCCGGACGGCCGGCCTCCTCGAACTTCTTCAGCCGGGTCTGCGCCGCCGCGTAGCGGGTGGCCAGCGCGTGGCTGACGGAGGCGGCCTGGCGCAGCGTGACGACGAGCTTCTTGAGCTTGGCGTGCTCCTCGTCCCAGCGCCGGCCGAGCTCCTCGAAGCGGGCGAAGCGGTCCTTGCGGGCCTCGTGGAAGGAGTCGAAGCCACCGCCGTGGACCCAGACACTGCTGCCGGCCGCGCCGGACTCGACACTGATGATCTTCTCGGCGGTCCGGGAGAGCAGCTCGCGGTCGTGCGAGATGTAGAGCACGGTCTTCGGGGTGGCCCTGATCGCCTCCTCCAGCCAGCGCTTGCCGGGGACGTCCAGGTAGTTGTCCGGCTCGTCCAGCAGCAGCACCTCCTCGGGGCCGCGCAGCAGCGCCTCCAGGACGAGGCGCTTCTGCTCACCGCCGGAGAGCGTGTTGAGGCCGCGCCACTGGGCCTTGTCGAAGGGCATGCCGAGGGCCGCCGTCGTGCAGACGTCCCAGTCGGTCTCGTAGTCGTAGCCGCCGACGTCGGCCCAGTCGGAGAGCGCCTGGGCGTACGCCATCTGCGTCTTCTCGTCGTCCTGGGCGATCATCGCCAGCTCGGCGGCGTCGACCGCGCGGGCCGCGACGGCGATCCGCTCGGGGGCGACGGAGACCAGCAGGTCACGGACGGAGGCGTCGGCGGCCAGCGGGGCCGGGCCCTGCCGGTCCTCGTCCTCCTGCCTGCCCTCGCGGCCGGTGGTGCCGACGAACTGGCGCATCACCCCGAGGCCGCCGCTGATCGTCACCGAGCCGCCGTGCGGCTGGAGGTCGCCCGCGATCATGCGCAGGAGGGTGGTCTTGCCGGCGCCGTTGGCGCCCACCAGGGCGACCGCGGTGCCCTCGCCGACCCGGAAGGACGCGTCGTCGAAAAGCACCCGCCCGTCCGGCAGGTAGTACTCAAGGTGCGAAATCTCGACGTGTCCCATGCGGACGATTCTCCCAAGCCGCCGCCCAGGACCAAAACGGATTAGCCGACCACCGGCCGTCCGGGCAGGGTCCGCATCCGGCGGGCCGCCCGGTTGCGCTCGGCGAGCAGCTCGTCCGCCGGGTAGCCGACCTCCTCCAGCGTCAGCCCGTGGGGCCGGATGACGTTGACCGCCGAGTTGCGGACGCCGCCGGCCAGCACCTCGCCGGGGAACTCCACCGGCCGGTGCCCGTCGCCGACCAGCAGCATCGCGCCGACCAGCGCCCGCACCATGTTGTGGCAGAAGGCGTCGGCCCGGACGGTGGCGACCGCCAGCGAGCCCTCCTGCGCGGCGTAGGCGTCCACCGGCACGCGGTCCCAGCGCAGCTCCAGCAGGGTGCGGATGGTCGTGGCGCCCTCGCGCTTCTTGCAGTACGCGGCGAAGTCGTGCTCGCCGAGGAGCAGTTCGGCGGCGGCGTTCATCTTCTCGACGTCCAGCGGCCGGTCGTGCCAGAGCACGTGCCCGCGCAGCAGCGGGTCGACCCCGCCGGGGTGGTCGGCGACCCGGTAGGCGTACCGGCGCCAGATCGCCGAGAAACGGGCGTCGAAGCCCGCGGGGGCCTCGCTCACCCGGTAGATCCGGACGTCACCGGGGAGTCGCCCGGCCAGCCGCCGGAGCAGCTTCCCGCCGTGCTGGGCCCAGAGTTCGTCCGGCAGGTCGACGTGCGCGACCTGGCCCCGGGCGTGCACACCGGCGTCGGTGCGGCCGGCCACCGTCAGGGGGTGGAGCTCCGGGCTCCGGGTGACGATCTGCAGCGCGGTCTCGATCTCCTCCTGGACGGTGCGGCGACCGCCGCGCTGGCGAGCCCATCCGGAGAACTCGGCGCCCTGGTAGGCGAGGTCGAACCGGATCCGGACGTACCCGTCGGCCGGGCCGTCCTTGACCGGCGGCCGCTCGGCGCAATCGTTGACCACTGCTTCTCTCCCAGAGGGGTCCAGACAGAAGGAACGGGCCCGCTCCCCCACGGATGGGAGAACGGGCCCGCACTACACCGGAAGGTGTCAGGCCTGCTCGGTGGCCTCGGCCTCGTCGGCCTTCGCCTCGTCGGCCTTGGTGGCCTCGACCTTGGCGTCGGCCTCCTTGACGGCACGCTTGGTGGCGCCCTCGGCCTCGCCGACGGCGGTCTGCGCGACGGTCAGCGCCTCGACCAGCTCGATCACGGCCATCGGCGCGTTGTCGCCGCGGCGACCGCCGATCTTGGTGATGCGGGTGTAGCCACCCGGGCGGTTCTCGTAGCGCGGCGCGATCTCGGTGAAGAGGGTGTGCAGCACCGAGATGTCGGTGATGGTCTTGCGCACCAGGCGACGGTTGTGGATGTCGCCCTTCTTCGCCTTGGTGATGAGCTTCTCCGCCAGCGGGCGCATCCGACGGGCCTTGGCCTCGGTCGTGGTGATGCGGCCGTACTGGAAGAGCTCCCGGCACAGACCGGCGAGCAGCAGCGGCTCGTGGTGCGGGCCGCCGCCGAGGCGGGCACCCTTGGTGGGACGCGGCATGGAATTACTCCTCGAATCTCCGACTGCGGCCGTACCAGGTACCGCAGCGGGCGTACGGGCACGGTGCCCGTACGGCTTTTCACTGACCCGCCGGAACGGCCGCCGGAGCGGCCGTTCCCACGGTCAAACTCTTAGTACTGCTCGGTCTCCGCGTAACCCGCGTCGTCCAGGTCGTCGGCGCCGAAGGCGTCGGCGGCGGCGGTCGGGTCGAACCCGGGCGGGCTGTCCTTGAGGGCCAGGCCCATGCCGGCCAGCTTCGCCTTGACCTCGTCGATCGACTTCGCACCGAAGTTGCGGATGTCGAGCAGGTCGGCCTCGGAGCGGGCCACGAGCTCACCCACGGTGTGGATGCCCTCGCGCTTGAGGCAGTTGTAGGAGCGGACGGTGAGCTCCAGCTCCTCGATCGGCAGCGCCAGGTCGGCGGCCAGGGCGGCGTCCGTGGGGGACGGGCCCATGTCGATGCCCTCGGCGTCGATGTTCAGCTCGCGGGCGAGACCGAACAGCTCCACCAGGGTCTTGCCGGCCGAGGCCATGGCGTCGCGCGGACGCATGGCGGGCTTGGTCTCGACGTCGACGATGAGCTTGTCGAAGTCGGTCCGCTGCTCGACACGGGTGGCCTCGACCTTGTAGGTGACCTTCAGCACGGGGCTGTAGATCGAGTCGACCGGGATGCGGCCGATCTCCTGGCCGGAGGCCTTGTTCTGCACGGCGGAGACGTAGCCGCGACCGCGCTCGACGGTCAGCTCCATCTCCAGCTTGCCCTTGCCGTTCAGCGTGGCGAGGACCAGCTCGGGGTTGTGCACCTCGACACCGGCCGGCGGGGCGATGTCGGCGGCGGTGACCACACCCGGGCCCTGCTTGCGCAGGTACATCACGACCGGCTCGTCGTGCTCCGAGGAGACGACCAGCTGCTTGATGTTGAGGATGAGGTCGGTGACGTCCTCCTTGACGCCCGGCACGGTGGTGAACTCGTGCAGGACGCCGTCGACGCGGATGCTGGTGACAGCGGCACCCGGGATCGACGACAGGAGGGTGCGGCGGAGCGAGTTGCCGAGGGTGTAGCCGAAGCCCGGCTCCAGCGGCTCGATCACGAACCGCGAGCGGAATTCGTCGACGACCTCTTCGGTCAGCGAGGGACGCTGAGCGATCAGCATGTGTCAAATCCTCCAGTGATCTTCGGCACCCACTATTTGATGCCGAACAGAACCAGCGTACGGGGTCCCGCCGGCAGTGACACACCGCGTGGGACCCCGTACGAAGGCTTGAAGCAGAACCCGCGTGCCCGAAGGCGCTGCGTCAGACGCGGCGGCGCTTCGGCGGACGGCAGCCGTTGTGCGGGGTGGGGGTGACGTCCTGGATCGAACCGACCTCCAGGCCGGTGGCCTGGAGCGAGCGGATCGCGGTCTCGCGGCCGGAGCCCGGACCCTTCACGAAGACGTCGACCTTGCGCATGCCGTGCTCCTGCGCGCGACGGGCAGCGGCCTCAGCGGCCATCTGCGCGGCGAACGGGGTGGACTTGCGCGAGCCCTTGAAGCCGACGTGGCCGGCAGAGGCCCAGGAGATCACGTTGCCCGCGGGGTCGGTGATCGACACGATCGTGTTGTTGAACGTGCTCTTGATGTGCGCGTGGCCGTGAGCCACGTTCTTCTTTTCCTTGCGGCGGATCTTCTTCGCGCCGGCAGCCTGACGACCCTTGGGGGGCATAAGTCTGTTCTCCTACTGAGGTGGTCGGTCCGCTGACCCGCGGGCCGGAGGGATGTCCGGTGACGGGACGGACTACTTCTTGCCCGGCTTCTTCTTACCGGCGATCGCGCGACGCGGGCCCTTGCGGGTACGCGCGTTGGTGTGGGTGCGCTGGCCGCGGACCGGCAGGCCGCGACGGTGACGCAGACCCTCGTAGCAGCCGATCTCGACCTTGCGGCGGATGTCGGCGGCCACCTCACGGCGGAGGTCACCCTCGACCGTGTAGTTGGCGTCGATGTACTGACCCAGCTTGACGAGGTCTTCCTCGCTGATGTCGCGCACGCGGACATCGGGGTTGACACCGGTCTCGACCAGGGTCTGCTGGGCGCGGGTACGGCCGATGCCGTACACGTAGGTAAGGGCGATCTCGATCCGCTTCTCACGGGGGAGATCAACGCCGGCGAGGCGTGCCATTCAAGGCTCCTGTGCTTCTTCAGAGGTCTCGCGTGCTACCTACTCCTACGCCTCTCGACGATGGAGCCCCGGCCTCTGACCGGGGGTGGCAGTCCGTCCACTGACGGACGGATCGGGCAGCCCGCTTATGACGTTTTTCGCGTCGCGCGAAGTACTACGAGAAATGCTGGGGGGGAACTGATCAGCCCTGGCGCTGCTTGTGGCGCAGGTTGTCGCAGATCACCATGACCCGGCCGTGGCGGCGGATCACCTTGCACTTGTCGCAGATCTTCTTGACGCTCGGCTTGACCTTCATGTTCAGGTTCTCCGGGTCTAGATCTGACGTTCTTACTTGTAGCGGTAGACGATCCGGCCACGCGTGAGGTCGTAGGGGCTGAGCTCCACCACGACCCGGTCGTCCGGCAGGATGCGGATGTAGTGCATGCGCATCTTGCCACTGATGTGCGCGAGGACCTTGTGACCGTTCTGCAGCTCGACCTTGAACATCGCGTTCGGAAGAGACTCGATCACGGTGCCCTCGATCTCAATGGCGCCTTGCTTCTTAGCCATGAACTGCGAGATCCACCTTCCGGGACCGGCTACCGTATGCGGCACGCTCGTGCGAACCTGGGTCCACCCCGACCCCCGAGGGGGAAGAGGGCGTGCTGAAGCACGCTACGAGTGAGCCGACGGTCCATCCTACGCCAGCGCGAGGGGTGGACCAAAACCGGGGCCCGGTCAGTGCGGGGCGACGACCCGCAGCGGCTCCACGTGGGCGGTGCAGGCCGAGCAGCGGCGGGCGGCCTCGGGTATCTCGGTCAGGCACTCCGGGCACGGGCGCTTCGGGGTCTTCGGCTTCTTCGGCAGGTAGCGGGCGGTCGCCTTGGTCACCGGCAGGACGACGCAGAAGTAGAGCACCGCAGCGGTCATCAGGAACGCGATCAGCACGTTCAGGAACTGGCCGTACGGGAAGATGACCCCCGCCACGTTGGCCTTGTACGAGCCGAAGTCGCCCGCCGCGCCGACCACGACACCCACCAGCGGGGTGAGGAAGGCCGACACGAAGCCGGTCACCACCCCGGTGAACGCGGCGCCGATGACGACACCGACCGCCATGTCGACGACGTTGCCGCGCATCATGAATTCGCGGAATCCCTTGAGCACTGCTCTCTCCTGCTCGATCGAAGCCGTTTGCCGGTCGAAGCCGTCCGGGGACGCTCCGAGCCTCTGAAGCCACTGCCAGCCGATAAAAATAGGACAAAAGCCCTGGAGGTCCAAACCCCCAGGGCTCCGGTCCGTCGTCGGACCCGGCAGTCGGCCTCGCGGGCGGCGGCGAACGGCCGCCCCGGCCGGGCTCCGACGACTAGGCGAGCGGGTCCGGAGCTGCGGTGATGCCGAGCTTGGCCAGCTCGGCCCGGCCGCCGTCGAAGGAGGTCAGCACCAGCGGCCCCTCCTCGGTCACGGCCACCGAGTGCTCCCAGTGCGAGGCCCAGGTACCGTCGTTGGTCACGACGGTCCAGTCGTCCTCCAGCACCGTCGTGTGCGGCGTGCCGAGCGACACCATGGGCTCGATGGCCAGCACGGTGCCGGGGATCAGCTTGGGGCCCTTCCCGCGGCCGCGCTCGACGTAGTTCAGGACGTGCGGCTCCATGTGCATCGCGGTGCCGATGCCGTGGCCGCCGTAGCCCTCGGTGATGCCCCACTTGCCCTTCGGCGGCAGCGGCTGGCGGCGGATGAAGCCCTCGATCGCCTTGGAGACGTCGACCAGGCGGTTGCCCTTCCTCATCTGGGCGATGCCGGCCCACATCGAGCCCTCGGTGACGCGGCTCAGCATCTCCACCTCGGGCCGGGCCTCGCCGACGGCCACCGAGATCGCCGCGTCGCCGTGCCAGCCGTCCAGGATGGCGCCGCAGTCGATCGAGATCAGGTCGCCCTCCTCCAGCACCCGGTCGCCCGGGATGCCGTGCACGACCTCGTTGTTCACCGAGGCGCAGATCACACCGGGGAACCAGAGCCCGCCGTGGTGGGCGCGGAAGTTGGAGGTCGCGCCGTGGTCCGTGATGACCTTGTCGGCGATGTCGTTGAGTTCCTGGGTGGTCACACCCGGGGCTACCGCCTCGCGGCACGCCTTGAGCGCCTCGGCGACGACCAGTCCGGCCGCTCGCATCTTCGCGATCTGCTCGGAGGTCTTGATCTCCACCATCTGGTCACGCCTTCCTTGGTCTCCCGCGCGGTCCTTGCCGGGCGGCCGTGCACTCGTTCCACCGTACGACGACCTACGGCCGCGCTGCCCCGGAAGGGCAACGCGGCCGTAGGTACGCCGCTCAAAAAACTCAGCTGTCCTGCTTCAGCGCCTCGATCGCGCGGGCGGTGACCTCGTCCACCTTGCCGAGGGCCGGGATCGTCGCGATCAGGCCCTGCTGGCGGTAGTAGTCGATGATCGGCTCGGTCTCCGTGTGGTAGACCTCCAGCCGCGTCCGCACCTTGTCCTCGGTGTCGTCCGAACGCTGGTACAGCTCGCCGCCGCACTCGTCGCAGACGCCCTCGGTCTTCGGCGCGTTGTAGTCCACGTGGAACACGTGGCCGCCGTCGTTGCGGCAGAGGCGACGGCCGGCGATCCGCCGGACCACCTCGTCCTCGGGGACCTCCAGGTCCAGCACGCCGTCGAGCGCGATGCCCTGCTCGGTGAGGAACTCGTCCAGCGCCTTGGCCTGGCCAAGGTTGCGCGGAAAGCCGTCCAGCAGGAAGCCGTTGACGGCGTCCTCCTGGAGCATCCGGTCCTTGGCCATCCCGATCGTGACCTCGTCCGGCACCAGCCGGCCCGCGTCCATGTAGCTCTTGGCCTCGACACCCAGCGGGGTGCCCTGGCCGATGTTGGCGCGGAAGAGGTCGCCGGTGGAGATGTGGGGAATGGACAGGGTCTTGGCGAGCAAGTGCGCCTGAGTACCCTTCCCGGCCCCGGGAGGCCCGACGAGGACGATACGCATCAGCGGAGGAACCCTTCGTAATTGCGCTGCTGGAGCTGGCTCTCGATCTGCTTCACAGTTTCGAGTCCGACGCCGACGACGATGAGGACGCTGGTGCCGCCGAACGGGAAGTTGGTCTGCTGTCCGAAGGCGACCAGGGCGATCATCGGGATCAACGCGATCAGGCCCAGGTAGAGCGAACCCGGCCACGTGATGCGGGTGAGCACGTAGTTCAGGTACTCGGCCGTCGGGCGGCCGGCCCGGATACCCGGGATGAACCCACCATACTTCTTCATGTTGTCGGCAACTTCTTCGGGGTTGAAGGAGATGGCGACGTAGAAGAAGGCGAAGAAGACGATCAGCAGGAAGTACGTGGCCATGTAGACCGGGTGGTCACCGCGGACGAAGTGCTGGTTGATCCACACCGCCCAGCCGGACTGGCTGTTGGTCAGCTGGACCACCAGGGCCGGGATGTACAGCAGGGACGAGGCGAAGATGACCGGGATGACACCGGCCTGGTTCACCTTCAGCGGGATGTAGGTCGACGTGCCGCCGAAGGCCCGGCGGCCGATCATCCGCTTCGCGTACTGCACCGGGATCCGCCGCTGCGCCTGCTCGACGAAGATGACGAGCATCACAACGATGACGCCGATCGCGATGACGGAGAGGAACTCGACCCAGCCACCGCCGATGGTGCCGGAACCCTTGATGGCCCACATCGAGGTCGGGAACTGCGCGGCGATCGAGGTGAAGATCAGCAGCGACATGCCGTTGCCGATGCCGCGGTCGGTGATCAGCTCGCCCAGCCACATGATCACCGTGGTGCCGGCGGTCATGGTCAGGACCATCACGGCGATCCGGAAGACCCCGGTGTCCGGCACGATCTGGTTGGCGTAGACGCAGCCGGAGAAGAGCGCGCCGCTGGAGGCCGTCGCCACGATGCCGGTGCCCTGGAGCACCGCGAGCGCGATGGTCAGGTACCGGGTGTACTGCGTGATCTTCGCGGTACCGGCCTGGCCCTCCTTCTTCAGCGCCTCGAGTCGCGGGATCACGACCGTGAGGAGCTGGAGGATGATGCTCGCCGTGATGTACGGCATGATGCCGAGGGCGAAGATCGTCAGCTGGAGGAGCGCGCCACCGCTGAACAGGTTGACCAGTCCGAAGAGGCCGTTGTTCTTGGTCTCCTTGATACAGGCGTGAACCGCCTGGAAGTCCACCCCTGGAACAGGGATGTGCGAGCCCAGCCGGAACAGCACCATGATGCCCAGCGTGAACAGCAGCTTCTTGCGCAGGTCGGGCGTCTGGAACGCCCGCGCGAACGCACTGAGCACGGTGCCTCCTGCGCCTCCCGCGCGTCGTCGGCGGGAGGGTCGGTCCTGAATGGGAGTTTGGGCGGTACGGGCCCCCGTACAGACGGCACAGGCGAGCCTACGCGCAGCCTACAAGGGAACTCCACGGACTCTAACAGTGCGCGGCCGCTCGAAAGAAGCGCGTACCGTCCCTCCCCCACTCACGGGGTACGGGATGCCCGGTTTTGCCACACAAAAGAACGAGGGCGGATCACCGGAATCCGGACCGCCGGGAAAGGGCGAGGCCGGAAACGGCGCAAGCCCCGCACCTCCCTGAGGGGAAGTGCGGGGCTCACGAAGTCAGCGGGCTCAGACGAGCTCGGTGACGGTACCGCCGGCGGCGGTGATCTTCTCGGTGGCCGAGCCGGAGACGGCGTCGACCGTCACCTGCAGGGCGACCGAGATCTCGCCGGTGCCGAGCACCTTGACGAGGGAGTTCTTGCGAACCGCGCCCTTGGCGACCAGGTCCTCGACAGTGACCTCGCCACCCTGCGGGTAGAGCTCGGCCAGCTTGTCGAGGTTGACAACCTGGAACGTGATCTTGAACGGGTTCTTGAAGCCCTTCAGCTTCGGCAGGCGCATGTGGAGGGGCATCTGGCCACCCTCGAAGCGCTGCGGAACCTGGTAGCGGGCCTTGGTGCCCTTGGTGCCACGACCGGCGGTCTTACCCTTGGAGCCCTCACCACGACCGACACGGGTCTTGGCGGTCTTGGCACCCGGGGCGGGACGCAGGTTGTGCACCTTGATCGGCGAGTCAGCCATCTCAGTCCACCTCCTCGACCGTGACGAGGTGACGCACGGTCTGGGCCATCCCGCGGATCTCGGGACGGTCCTCCTTGACGACCACATCGTGCATGCGCTTCAGACCCAGCGAGCGCAGCGTCTCGCGGTGGTTCTGCTTGCTGCCGATGTAGGACTTGGTCTGCGTGATCTTCAGGCGAGCCATCAGGCGCTCACCCCTGCAGCACGAGCCCGCAGCAGAGCCGCGGGAGCCACGTCCTCCAGCGGCAGGCCACGACGGGCGGCGATCTCCTCGGGGCGCACGAGGCCCTTCAGAGCGGCCACCGTGGCGTGCACGATGTTGATCGCGTTGTCGGAGCCGAGCGACTTCGACAGGATGTCGTGAATACCGGCGCACTCCAGCACGGCACGCACCGGGCCACCGGCGATAACACCGGTACCGGGGGCAGCCGGCTTCAGGAGCACGACGCCGGCAGCCTTCTCGCCCTGGATCGGGTGCGGGATGGTGCCCTGGATACGGGGGACCTTGAAGAAGTTCTTCTTGGCCTCCTCAACACCCTTGGCGATGGCGGCCGGAACCTCCTTCGCCTTCCCGTAACCGACACCTACGGTGCCGTCACCGTCGCCCACCACGACCAGCGCGGTGAAGCTGAAACGACGACCACCCTTGACAACCTTGGCGACACGGTTGATCGCGACCACACGCTCGACGTAAGCGGTCTTCTCGACGGCGGGGGCGTTGCCCCGGTCGTCACGCTTACGGTCACGCCGCTCGCCACCGCCGGTGCCGCCGCCGGCGCCGCTACCGCGGCGCTGGGGTCCAGCCATTGGAATTACCTCTCTCGATTACGTCCGTCGACTGAGCCGACGAGCGGCTTAGAAGTCGAGCCCGGCCTCGCGGGCCGCGTCCGCCAGGGCGGCGATGCGGCCGGCGTACCGGTTGCCCGCGCGGTCGAAGACGACCGACTCGATGCCGGCAGCCTTGGCGCGCTCGGCGACCAGGCTCCCGACCTTCTTGGCCAGCTCGGTCTTGTCGCCCTCGGCGCCCTTGATGGACACGTCGAGGGTGGACGCCGACGCCAGGGTGTGACCCTGCGCGTCGTCGATGACCTGGGCGACCATGTGACGGTTCGAGCGCGTCACGACGAGGCGCGGACGCACCTCGGTGCCGACGACGCGCTTGCGAACGCGGATCGCGCGGCGCTTGCGAGCGGCGCTCTTGTAGGCGTTGCCCTTGCCGATCTTGACAGAGACGCTCATCGCTTACTTACCACTCTTTCCGACCTTGCGGCGGATGACCTCGCCCGCGTACTTGACGCCCTTGGCCTTGTACGGGTCGGGCTTGCGCAGCTTGCGGATCTTTGCGGCGACCTCGCCGACCTTCTGCTTGTCGATGCCGTCCACGTGGAACTTGGTGGCCGACTCGACGACGAAGGTGATGCCCTCCGGGGCCTCGACCAGGATCGGGTGGCTGTAGCCCAGCTGGAACTCCATGTTGGAGCCCTTCGCCAGAACTCGGTAGCCGACACCGCTGATCTCCAGCGACTTGCGGTAGCCCGCGGTCACGCCGGTGATCATGTTCGCCACCAGCGTGCGGGAAAGGCCGTGCAGGGCCTTCGACAGACGCTCGTCGTTGGGGCGGGTGACGAGCAGGTTGCCGTCCTCGCCCTTGCCGATCTCGATCGGCGCGGCGACGTGGTGGGTGAGGGAGCCCTTCGGGCCCTTCACCGAGACCGCCTGGCCATCGATGGTGACGTCCACGCCGGCGGGAACCGGGATGGGCAGCCGTCCAATGCGCGACATTGCTGTACCTCCGTTTCCCGAATTACCAGACGTAGGCGAGAACTTCTCCGCCTACGCCCTTCTTGGCAGCCTGCTTGTCGGTGAGGAGACCCGAGGACGTGGAGATGATCGCCACGCCCAGGCCGCCGAGCACCTTCGGCAGGTTGGTGGACTTTGCGTAGACCCGCAGGCCCGGCTTGCTGATCCGCTTGATGCCAGCGATCGAGCGCTCACGGTTGGGGCCGAACTTGAGCTCGATGGTCAGCTTCTTGCCGACCTCGCCCTCGACGGGCTCCTCAACCTTGTAGGAGGAGATGTACCCCTCCTGCTGCAGGATCTCGGCGACGTGCGCCTTGATCTTGCTGGCCGGCATCGCCACGGAATCGTGGTACGCCGAGTTCGCGTTACGCAGACGCGTGAGCATGTCTGCGATGGGGTCGGTCATGGTCATGATGGCCTCAGGCCTCTCTCGCCGTGGTTTCTCCGCGCCAGGTCCCCCCGCCGCACTCCGAGGAGTGCGGCAGGGGCACAGACGCAGGGGACCTGCGGCGTCGTAAGACTGGGTGCGAGCCCTCCGAAGAGGGTCGACGGCAGCTATGGAGCTCCCGCGACAGGGGGCCCGACCTCACTACCTTACGGGATTCCGTACGCAGCCCCAAAAACGGGGCACTGTGGGATCGGGCACACCTGCTTCGCTATGGCGTTACCGCGAGGTCCTGGACTACCAGGAGCTCTTGGTCACGCCCGGCAGCTCGCCGCGGTGGGCCATCTCACGGAGGCACACACGGCAGAGGCCGAACTTGCGGTACACCGAGTGCGGACGACCGCAGCGCTGGCACCGGGTGTAGGCCCGGACGCCGAACTTCGGCTTCCGCTCGGCCTTCGCGATGAGGGACTTCTTCGCCATTGGCTCACGCCTCCTTGAACGGGAAGCCCAGAGCGCGCAGGAGCGCCCGGCCCTCGTCGTCGGTCTGAGCGGTGGTCACGACGGTGATGTCCATACCGCGCTGACGGTCGACCTTGTCCTGGTCGATCTCGTGGAACATGACCTGCTCGGTCAGACCGAAGGTGTAGTTGCCACGGCCGTCGAACTGCTTGGGGGAGAGACCGCGGAAGTCACGGATACGCGGCAGAGCCAGCGACACCAGACGGTCCAGGAACTCCCACATGCGGTCACCACGGAGGGTGACGTGGGTGCCGATCGGCTGGCCCTCGCGCAGCTTGAACTGCGCGATGGACTTGCGAGCCTTGGTCACGGCCGGCTTCTGACCGGTGATCGCGGTCAGGTCGCGGATCGCGCCCTCGATCAGCTTGCTGTCACGGGCGGCCTCGCCGACACCCATGTTGACGACGACCTTGACCAGGCCGGGCGTCAGCATGACGTTCTCGTACGAGAACTGCTCCTGCAGCTGACCCTTGATCTCGGAGTTGTAACGCTCCTTGAGACGGGGGGTCACCTTCTCAACAGACGTCTCAGACATCAGATGTCCTCACCGGTTCGCTTGGCAACGCGGATCTTGTTGCCCTCGTCATCGAAGCGGTAGCCAACGCGGGTGACGACCTTCTTGCCGTCCTTCTCCACGACCAGCTGGACGTTGGAGACGTGCACCGGGGCCTCGACGGTGACAATGCCACCCTGAGTACCCGGGCCCGGCTTGGTGTGCTTCTTGACCCGGTTCACACCCTCGACCAGGACCTTGTTCTCGGCGGGCATGGCCTGAATGACCTTGCCCTGCTTGCCGCGGTCCTTGCCGGTGATGACCTGGACCAGGTCACCCTTCTTGATCTTCATGCTGTTCGCCATGGGTTAGAGCACCTCCGGCGCAAGCGAGATGATCTTCATGAACTTCTTGTCGCGCAGCTCGCGGCCCACCGGGCCGAAGATGCGGGTACCGCGGGGGTCACCGTCGGTGTTCTTGAGAACGACAGCGGCGTTCTCGTCGAACCGGATGTACGAACCGTCGGGACGACGGCGCGACTTCACGGTACGGACGACGACGCACTTGACGACGTCACCCTTCTTCACCGAACCGCCGGGGATCGCGTCCTTGACGGTGGCGACGATGACGTCCCCGATACCGGCGTAGCGGCGACCGGAACCACCGAGAACGCGGATGCAAAGGATTTCCTTCGCGCCCGTGTTGTCGGCGACACGCAGTCGCGACTCCTGCTGGATCACAGCTTTCTCCTGATCGTCAACGAGAGCTGACGGGCCGGCCGCTGCTCACACCAGCGCCCGCGAGGGACCTGGTGCACATACGGCCGTACCGCATCAACTTCGTTACTTGGCCTTCTCGAGGATCTCGACGACGCGCCAGCGCTTCGTCGCGGACAGCGGGCGGGTCTCCGCGAGGAGGACCCGGTCGCCGATGCCGCAGGCGTTCGCCTCGTCGTGCGCCTTCAGCTTGTTCGTACGGCGGATGACCTTGCCGTACAGCGCGTGCTTGACGCGGTCCTCGACGGCGACGACGACGGTCTTGTCCATCTTGTCGCTGACGACGAGGCCCTCACGGGTCTTGCGGAAACCGCGCGTCTCGTTGGTGTTCTCAGTCATCAGGCGTTCTCCACCGTCTCGATGCCCAGCTCGCGCTCGCGCATCAGGGTGTAGATCCGCGCGATGTCCTTACGGACCAGCTTGAGCCGTCCGTGGTTGTCGAGCTGCCCGGTCGCCGCCTGGAAGCGGAGGTTGAACAGCTCCTCCTTGGCCTCACGGAGCTTGGCAACGAGACCCTCGTTGTCCAGCTCGCGGAGGTCAGCAGCCTTGGTGCCGGCCGACATCAGCTCTCACCTGCCTCGCGCCGGATGATCCGGCACTTCATCGGGAGCTTGTGAGCTGCGCGGGTCAGCGCCTCACGAGCCACCTTCTCGTTGGGGTACGACAGCTCGAACATGACCCGACCCGGGTGCACGTTCGCGATCCACCACTCGGGCGAACCCTTACCGGAACCCATGCGGGTCTCGGCCGGCTTCTTGGTGAGCGGACGGTCCGGGTAGATGTTGATCCAGACCTTGCCGCCACGCTTGATGTGACGGGTGACGGCGATACGAGCGGACTCGATCTGCCGGTTCGTCACGTAGGCCGGGGTGACGGCCTGGATGCCGTACTCGCCGAAGGCGAGCTCGGTGCCACCCTTGGCAGCGCCGCGGCGCTTGGGGTGGTGCTGCTTGCGGTGCTTGACCCGACGGGGGATCAGCATTGCGGTCAGGCCTCCGTTCCGGTGTTCTCGGCAGCCGGGGTCTCGGCGGCGACCGGGGCCTGAGCCTCGGCACCGGCGGGACGACGGCCACGGCCACCGCGCTCGCCACCACGGCGCTCGCCACCGCGGGCGGGACGACCACCCTCGGGACGGGCCGGACGGTTGCCCGAGCGGGCAGCGGCGTTCTCAGCGCGGACCTCGGCGATGTTCTTGACGTCGCCCTTGTAGATCCAGACCTTCACGCCGATACGGCCGAAGGTCGTCTTGGCCTCGAAGAAGCCGTAGTCGACGTTCGCGCGCAGGGTGTGCAGCGGCACACGGCCCTCGCGGTAGAACTCCGAACGGCTCATCTCGGCGCCGCCGAGACGACCGGAGCACTGGACCTTGATGCCCTTGGCGCCGGACTTCATGGTGCCCTGCATCGACTTGCGCATGGCACGGCGGAAGGAGACGCGGGAGGACAGCTGCTCCGCGACGCCCTGAGCCACGAGCTGGGCGTCCAGCTCGGGGTTCTTGACCTCGAGGATGTTCAGCTGGACCTGCTTGCCGGTCAGCTTCTCGAGGTCGCCGCGGATGCGGTCGGCCTCGGTGCCACGGCGACCGATGACGATGCCGGGGCGCGCGGTGTGGATGTCGACGCGGACGCGGTCGCGGGTGCGCTCGATCTCGACCTTGGAGATGCCGGCGCGCTCCATGCCCTTCGTCATCATGCGACGAATGGCGACGTCTTCCTTGACGTAGTCCTTGTACAGCTTGTCGGCGTACCAGCGGGACTTGAAGTCCGTGCTGATGCCGAGGCGGAACCCGTGCGGGTTAACCTTCTGGCCCATTACCGGGTCCCTTCCTTGCTGCTGACGACCACGGTGATGTGGCTGGTCCGCTTGCGGATCCGGTAGGCACGGCCCTGGGCACGCGGACGGAACCGCTTCAGGGTCGGGCCCTCGTCAACGTACGCCTCGCTGATGACGAGGTCGTCCACGTTGGAGTGGTTGTAGTTGTGCGCGGCGTTGGCAATGGCGCTGTCGAGCACCTTGCCGACCGGCACGGTCGCGGCCTGCGGAGCGAAACGCAGGACCGCCTGGGCCTCCGTGGCGTTCAGGCCACGGATGAGGTCCACCACGCGGCGGGCCTTCATGGGCGTGACGCGGATGTACCGCGCCTGGGCCCTGGCTTCCATGGTTGTCCCCTTGCTGGTGTAAGTCATTGAGTCGGTAATCTCGCTGGCGACTAGCGACGCTTCGACTTGCGGTCGTCCTTGACGTGACCGCGGAAGGTACGCGTCGGCGCGAACTCGCCGAGCTTGTGGCCGACCATCGACTCGGTGACGAACACCGGGACGTGCTTACGGCCATCGTGCACCGCGATCGTGTGGCCGAGCATGGCCGGGAAGATCACGGAGCGACGGGACCAGGTCTTGATGACGTTCTGGGTACCCGCCTCGTTCTGCGCGTCCACCTTCTTGAGAAGGTGGCCGTCAATGAAGGGGCCCTTCTTGAGACTGCGCGGCATCTGACCTGCTCCTAGCGCTTCTTGTTGGTCTTGCGGCGGCGCACGATGAGAGCGTCCGACGCCTTCTTCGGGCGACGGGTACGACCCTCCTTCTGGCCCCACGGCGAGACCGGGTGGCGACCACCGGAGGTCTTACCCTCACCACCACCGTGCGGGTGGTCGATCGGGTTCATGGCCACACCACGCACGGTCGGGCGAACGCCCTTCCAGCGCATACGGCCGGCCTTGCCCCAGTTGATGTTCGACTGCTCGGCGTTGCCGACCTCGCCGACGGTCGCGCGGCAGCGCGCGTCGACCAGGCGGATCTCACCGGAGGGCATGCGCAGGTGCGCCATCTTGCCCTCACGCGCCAGCAGCTGAATGCCGGCACCGGCGGAGCGGGCCATCTTGGCACCGCCACCGGGACGCAGCTCCACCGCGTGGATGGTCGTACCGACCGGGATGTTGCGAAGCGGCAGGTTGTTGCCGGGCTTGATGTCGGCGCCGGCGCCGTTCTCGACCCGGTCACCCTGCGCGATGCCGCGCGGAGCGATGATGTAGCGCTTCTCGCCGTCCGCGTAGTGCAGGAGCGCGATGCGCGCGGTGCGGTTCGGGTCGTACTCGATGTGCGCGACCTTGGCCGGCACGCCGTCCTTGTCGTGACGACGGAAGTCGATCACACGGTAGGCGCGCTTGTGACCGCCACCCTGGTGGCGAACGGTGATCCGACCGGCGTTGTTACGGCCGCCCTTGCTGTGCAGGGGGCGAACCAGCGACTTTTCCGGCGTGGACCGCGTGATTTCGACGAAGTCGGCCACGCTGGAGCCACGGCGGCCCGGCGTAGTCGGCTTGTACTTGCGGATACCCATTTTCGTCCTCGTCTTGATCGACGATCACGGCCTCCGTCAGGAGGTCGGACCACCGAAGATGTCGATGCGGTTGCCCTCAGCCAGCGTCACGATGGCGCGCTTGGTGTCCTTGCGCTTGCCAAAACCCGTCTTGGAGCGCTTGCGCTTGCCCTGACGGTTGAGCGTGTTGACGGACTCGACCTTGACCGAGAAGACCGCCTCGACGGCCTGCTTGATCTGGGTCTTGTTGGCACCGGGCGACACGACGAACGTGTACTTGTTCTCGTCGAGGAGCGAGTAGCTCTTCTCGGAGATGACCGGCTTCACCAGGACATCACGGGGGTCCGTGAACGTCTTGCTCGTGATCTCTGCAGCCATCAGGCGGCGCTCCCTTCGAGCTCGCCCTCAGCAGCCACGGCCTTGGCGGACGCGGCGGGACCCGCCACGAAACGCTCGAAGGCGGCCTGGGTGAAGACCACGTCGTCGGAGACGAGCACGTCGTAGGTGTTCAGCTGGCCGGCGTCCAGGATGTGCACGTGCGGCAGGTTGCGGGCGCTCTTCAGACCCAGCTCGTCGGCACGCTCGACGACGAGGAGGATGTTCTTGCGCTCGGTGATCTTGCCGAACAGACCCTTGGCGGCCTTGGTCGACGGCGCCTCGGCCGCGATCACGTCGGTGACGACGTGGATGCGGTTGTGGCGGGCCCGGTCGGTGAGCGCACCGCGGAGGGCGGCGGCGATCATCTTCTTGGGCGTCCGCTGCGAGTAGTCACGCGGCACGGGACCGTGCACGACGCCACCGCCGGCGAACTGCGGGGCGCGGGTCGAGCCCTGACGGGCGCGGCCGGTGCCCTTCTGGCGGTACGGCTTCTTGCCGCCACCGCGGACCTCGCCACGAGTCTTGGTCTTGTGGGTGCCCTGACGGGCCGCAGCGAGCTGCGCCACGACGACCTGGTGCATCAGCGGAACGCTGACCCTCGCGTCGAAGATCTCGGCCGGAAGCTCCAGGCTGCCGGTCTTGTCGCCCGAGGGCGACAGGATGTCAATGGTGCTCATATCCTCACAGCCCCTTCGCCGCGGTGCGGACGAGGACGAGGCCGCCGTTCGGGCCCGGGATTGCGCCCTTGATGAGGAGCAGCCCCTTCTCCGCGTCAACGGCATGGATGGTCAGGTTCTGGGTGGTCACGCGCTCGTGGCCCATCCGGCCGGCCATCCGTACGCCCTTGAACACACGACCCGGGGTGGCGCAGCCACCGATCGAGCCGGGCGAGCGGTGCTTGCGCTGCACACCGTGACCGGCGCCGAGGCCCCGGAAGTTGTGGCGCTTCATGACACCGGCGAAGCCCTTGCCCTTGGAGGTGCCGGTCACGTCGACCTTGACACCCGCCTCGAACAGCTCCGCGGTGATCTCCTGGCCGAGGGTGTACTCGGACGCGTCCGTCGTACGGAGCTCGACCAGGTGACGACGCGGGGTGACGCCGGCCTTGGCGAAGTGGCCCGCGAGGGGCTTGTTCACCTTGCGGGGGTCGATCTCGCCGAAGCCGATCTGCACGGCGTCGTAGCCGGCCGGGCTGTCGGCGGTGTGGACCTGGGTCACGACATTGGGCCCAGCCTTGACGACGGTCACCGGAACGATCCGGTTGTTCTCGTCCCAGACCTGGGTCATGCCGAGCTTCTCGCCCAGGATGCCCTTAATCTGCTTAGCCATCTTCGGTGCGCCTCTCAGAGCTTGATCTCGATGTCGACGCCAGCCGGCAGGTCGAGACGCATGAGCGAGTCAACCGTCTTCGGCGTGGGGTCGAGGATGTCGATCAGACGCTTGTGAGTACGCATCTCGAAGTGCTCGCGCGAGTCCTTGTACTTGTGCGGCGAGCGGATGACGCAGTACACGTTCTTCTCAGTGGGCAGCGGCACCGGGCCTGCGACCTGCGCACCAGTTCGGATCACCGTCTCGACGATCTTCTTCGCCGAGGAGTCGATGACCTCGTGGTCGTAGGCCTTGAGCCGGATGCGGATCTTCTGTCCCGCCATGGCTACCTTGTAGTCCTTTTGTCATAAGTCACTGCACGGTCGTCCTCCGACCCCCGCGCTCGGGCGTGTCGCGCCCGCGCTTGCAAAAAACCGGCGAATCACTCCGTCGGTATCAGCTGTGGTCGGTGGAACCCGTCGGTTCCGTGGACGCCCGCGTTGAGGCCCCGCTCACGCTTCCCGGAAGATTCCCGTACTTTCGCCCCGCAGCTGCCGCGGTGTCGACTTCACACCACTGTGTCCACACACTGTCCGTGAACACATGAACGGCCATCACGGGAACGACGAGTACATGGGACTCGCTTCCAGTCCTCCCGGCGGGAGGCGCGCAGCATCGGCACTCAACCGAGCAACTTGGACATACTGCCACATGGAGCAGCCGTAAAGCCAATCGGGGCCGGTGGGGGTCTCCCCCACCGGCCCCGACCGCACGGCCCGGCCGCGCGACGTCACGCGGCGGCCGGACCGTGTGACGCTCAGTGCTTGCGCCAGACCATCCAGCCCTGGCCCTTGTTGACCCGCTCGACGTACCACTGCGCCGGGTGGTCGTGCCAGTAGGCCTCGGGCGCCTTGCCCTCCTCCGGCAGCGGGGTGACGATCACGTTCGCCTGCGGGGGGACGGGCTGCCAGCGGGGGTCGCGGTACCAGACCCGGCCGAGGTAGACCTCGTAGGCCTGGGCCATCCGCGTGCTGCCGTCGAGGTCCCAGGCGAGCACCACGTTGTCCTTGGGCTTGATGCCGGCGGCCTTGGTGAAGCCGGTCGCGTAGGTCTTGCGCCAGGACGTGTACGGGTCGGTGATCTGCTCGGTGATGGTGGTCGTCGCGAACCCGGCGAACAGCGCGAGCGAGAGGCCGACCGCCCAGAGGACCTTGCGTCCGCCCGCGAGCAGGAGCATCACGACCGCGCCGAGGATGATGAACGCCGCGGTCGTCGACCGCATCATGTTCAGCTTGCTCCAGTCGCTGGCCAGGAACAGGACGTCCGGCATGCCCCAGCCGATGAAGACCTGCTTGTACAGCTGCGAGCCCGCCGACCAGATCACCAGCTGGGCGAGGAGCAGGGTCAGGCCGACCGTGCCGGCCACCGCGTAACCGAGGCTGCGCCGGCCGAACCGGGCCAGGACGGCGACGCCGGCCACGAAGGCGACCGGGACCAGGTACGACAGGTAGCGGGCGTAGACCCAGTTGTCGATCCGCGCGTCGTCCGGGAGGGCCGCGGCGGAGGCCAGCGCGGTGCCGAAGAGCAGCGCCACCATGACGCCGCCGACGATCCGGTGCGGGCGCGGGAAGCGGCTGCTGAAGAGCGCGAACAGGCAGGTGACGACCGCCAGGCCGCCGATGCCCCAGGTGGAGACGATGAAGTACCAGATCTGCCCGGTGGTCCTGGTCAGCGTGCGCTGCAGGATGTCGGGGTTCTTCAGGCCGTCCCACAGGTACGAGCCGACCTTGCTCGGCTCCACCTCGAACTGGCGGTTGAGCCACCAGGACAGCGCCTTGGCGAAGAGCACGCCGGCACCCAGCGCACCGAGGCCCGCCACGGTGGTCCGCCACGGCGCCCAGCGCAGCAGCAGGACGCCGACGAAGACCACCCCGGTCAGGGCCACCACGACGCCGCCGCGGTCGTGCGTCGCCAGCGAGTAGGCGGCGGCGGCACCCGTGCCGGCCGCGTACCAGGAGCGGTGCTTGGTGGGGCCGTCGCTCAGCCAGCCGTGCATGCAGAGCAGCCAGGCCAGGATCAGCACCGGCAGGACGGTGTCCGCCATGACGTACTCGGAGTAGAAGATCACCGGCGGCAGCAGCGCGGTGACCCCGGCGAACACGTACGCCAGCAGCCGGCGCAGGCCCAGGCGGCGGAGCGCCAGGTAGGCCAGCGGGAAGACCAGCGCGTTGAGCAGCGCGTTGATCCCCATGATCAGGTGGTAGGCCATCGCCGGGTCGTCGGAGAGCCGCAGGGCCGGGGAGATCAGCAGCGGGTAGCCCCCGGGGATCACCACGCCGACCGGCATCTCGGTGGTCTGGCGTCCGGCGAGCACACGGGCCAGGACGAGGTAGGAGTCCTCGTCCGCGTGCACCGAGGGGTAGCTCAGGTGGCGGACGAGCACCAGCCGGAAGGCGACCTCGACGGCGTACCCGACCACCAGGGCGGCCGGCCAGAACCACCGCCGGCCGCGGGCCTCCTCGAACCGCTGCACAGCCCGGGCCGTCAGACCCGTCGACCGGGACGCGGCGACCGGCTGTCCGCCCGTCCGAGCACCGTCCCGGTGCTCCTCGACAGTTTCCGCTGAAGTCTGCACTGAACTCCGACTCTTCCTAGTCCGGCTCCGCATAGGATTTCGGCAGACCGCCCGGCCCGACCGCGGCCCACTCCGCCGGACCGTTCGTCCGAACGGGCCGGCTGCGGAGGTCACGCTAACAAGTGGCGCACCAGGTCATGCGCTTCCCGGTCGCGGCGTACACGGACCGATCGCATCCGGCCCGTTCACATACCACACCCAGCGTGACGCTCATGGTAGCCACAGGCCGCAGGCGTGTCATAACGTGACCGCCGAGTGGTCGCCACGCCGCCGCGCCCCCACGGCTCGAAAACGGCCCCGATAAGCTGGGAACAGCCACTCGTGCAATCCCTCGCCACCGACCCCAGGGCCGCCCCCGACACCCGGGGCCGCCTGGCTCACCTACCGGCCCGGAGCCTCCACACATGTCACGCACTCAGCGCAAGCGGCCCGCCTTGCTGGCTTGCCCCCCGCTGTCCGAGGCGCTCGGACGCAAGAACGGCTTCGGACTGCTGCGTCTCGTCCTCGCGCTCTCGGTGATCTTCGCCCATGCCATGCCGCTCGGCATGGGGAAGCACGACCTCGGTTACGACCAGGCGCAAGGCCAGACGAACGTCGGCGCGATGGCGGTCGCCGGCTTCTTCGTCCTCTCCGGCCTGCTGATCACCCGCAGTGGCATGCGGCTGAGCACCGGCCGGTTCATGTGGAACCGGGCGATCCGCATCCTTCCCGGTCTCTGGGTCTGCCTGCTGGTCACGGCGCTCGTCATCGCGCCGCTCGTCGCGTACCACCAGGGCCGGCTCGACGGCTTCTGGTCGCACCCCCAGGGGCCGTGGTCCTACCTCAAGGCCAACTACGGGATCGGCGTCGGCCAGTGGGGCGTCTCCGGCCTGCTGGACCACAACCCGCACCCGACCGCCTTCAACGGCTCGGTCTGGTCGCTCTCCTACGAGGTGTTCTGCTACCTCGCGGTCGCCGCGCTCGCCGCGCTCGGGATCCTCCACCGGGCCCGCTGGGCGGTGGCCCTGCTGGTCGCCGGCATGTACGCCTACCTGGTGTCGATGGCGGTGGACTTCGACCGGCTGCGCCTGCCGCTCTACGCCCCGACCGACCTGCAGGGCTGGCGCTTCCCGTTCCTCGACTGGCTGAGCATGGAGATGCTGCTGCCGGTGGGCTTCATGTTCGGCCTCGGCGCGGTCGCCGAGCTCTACAAGAAGCGCCTCCCGATCAACCCGGTCGCCGGTGTGCTGGCGTTCGGCGTCGTCCTCGCCACCGCCCACTACGGCGGCTTCACCGTCATCGGCCTGCCGGCCTTCGCCTACGTGCTGCTCGTCCTGGCCGCGCGGATGCCCGGCCCGCTGACCAAGGTCGGCACCAAGGTCGACCTCTCGTACGGCGTCTACATCTACGCCTTCCCGATCCAGCAGTGCCTGACCCTCTGGGAGGTCAACCGCCACGGCTACGCCGTCTACACGGCCCTGTCGGTGGCGCTGGCGCTCCTCGCGGCGCTCTGCTCCTGGTTCCTGGTGGAGAAGCCCGCCCTCAAGCTCAAGGACCTCGGCCTGCGCCGGCCCCCGAAGGCCGGTCCGGGCACGGCCGGCACGGCGGCCCCGGCAGCGGCGCCCGCCGGCGCCACCGCCCCGGCACCCCTCGGCGGGGTCGGGGTCACGGCGACCACCGCCGGTGGGGTCCACGCGGCCCGCTGACCGGCCGGACACCCGCACCGACGCCTCGGGCCCGGTACGCACCCGCGTCTGTCTCTTATACACTTCTCCGAGTTC
>NZ_JBHXKE010000085.1:0-34553 GCF_042722765.1 Kitasatospora sp. NPDC058406 | reverse complement strand
GACCCGACGCGTAAGCGTCGGGTCCCACCCCCTCCCTAGATGCGGATGTTCCTGCCGGTCACCAGCGGTACCAGCGGTGACGGCGGCCGGAGGAGTGCGTACCGCGAGCAACGAACCCGACCAGCCAGAGCACCAGGACGACGACGGCCACCCACCAGAGGATCTTCACCGCGAACCCCGCCCCGAACAGGAGCAGAGCCAGCAGCAGGACGATGAGAAGCGGAACCATGAGTCGACCTCCGTAGTCAGTGTCGGAGGACCGACTGCCCCGCTGAACAGCTCATATTCCTGGGAATCTTCCCGCCCGACGAGGGCAGACGACCCCGCCCAGGCTGCCGGCCGACGTGGCGGGCGCCCTCGCCTGCTGGTCGGTAAAGCCGTTGAGCCTGCGCCCCTCGCTCGGTGATCATCTGCTGGTGACCGTCGAGAAGACACTTGCCAACGCAGAAGCGGACCTCCGTGCGGGCCGCGTACCCATGGCTCGCCAGCGGTTACGCGGCCTGGTGTCCTCCTGCCCCACCGACCTTCAGGTGCGGTGCCGCCTGGGTGAGGTCTACCGACTGTACGGCGATGCTGCCCAGGCCGGGCGCTGGACGTATCTGCAGGCTGACCGGGACCCTGATGAGACGGCGGCGTTCGAGGCTCGGTACCCCCACCCCGTCGCCCGGATGACCGCTCTGGCGTGGCGAGGTCCCGAGGACGTGGCAGCCACCGACATCGCTCGAACACGTCTGACCGAGGTCCGTGAGTCGGCTTCAGACGCCGCGGGCCGTCCGCTTTCCTGGGGCTTCGCTCCTTCCGACGGCCGGGAGACCGAGGCAGGCAGCTCGTCCGCCGTGATCCGGGCGGTGAGCTGCACGGCCGTGATCCTCGTCGTGCTCGTGCTGGTTCTGTTCGTCGTCCTCGGCGCGGTCAGCTTCATCAGCCGGCTCTGACGGACTGCGGGGCGGCCGGGGGCAGGCGGAGCAGCGCAGGGGCCGGGCCGGAAGGACGCTTCGGGTGTCACTCTCGGAGGGGCAGCAGGTTCTCAGGCATACCGCAGGCGGTTGTTCAGATATTTCTCATCTCCAGGCCCGACCTTTGTCGTGATCATCCGGCCGAAGAGCGTCCGACCGTCGGTGACGACCGTCACCGATCGAGCCGAAGCGGGGGTGACGGGCCACCCGTTTCCACAGGTCATCAAGCACAAGATCATCCGACACCCGTGCGACTCTGCCCGCCACCGACACCAACTTCCAAGTCCTGCAAGCAAATTCAATCTAAGACGATCAGTTAGGTGGAACGGTCAGCGGTGGACGGGAAGCCGGTCGGTGAAGCGGTGGGGACGTCTCGACTGCGGGACAAGTGGCTCCGTGGGACGGCTCTGCGTAGCCGACTGGCGGTATCCGTGGCTGCGGCCGTGTCACTGGCCGTGGTGACGTGCGCGGTGACCGGCTGGTTCGTGGCACGCGAGGAGATGACCGCTCAGGTCGATCAGGCGCTGGCACGTACCTGGGCACCGAACGTGCACGCGCCGCCTCAAGCCGAGATCCGAGCGATGAACGACTGGTGCCGTGGGGTCGTCACCCAGCCGTGGATGACCAGGGACACCGTCCCCACGGTGATCTTCGCGGACGGGACGTCCTGTCCGCCGAACGAATCCCGGTCCGTGGAAGTCACGGACGGCGACCTGCCGGTGGCGGGCAGCGGGACGAGCGAAGCCGGCGCACGCTCCTACTTCCGCAACGGGCGACTGGTCAACGGTGACGCCGTGCGGGTGTACGTGGTCAGCTACGGACCCGTCGTGTTCAACGGCAGGCCCACCACTGCAGCCGTCGCGCTCTCCCAACCCCTGCGCCCGGTACACGACGCGCTGTTCGGACTCGCCCTGGTCACGGCCGCCGTCGCCGCGCTGGTGATCGCGGCCTCGGCCACCGGTGCGTGGTGGCTCGCGCGAAGGGCCCTGCAGCCCGTCGACCGCCTCACCCGGGCGGCCGAGCACATCGCACGTACCCAGGAGCCGGGCACGACCATCGACGTGGCCGGCGGCGACGAGATCGCCCGCCTCGGCCGGGCGTTCAACGCCATGAGCACCGCTCTCGTCCGTTCCCGCGACAGCCAGTCGCAGCTGATCGCCGATGCCGGCCACGAGCTGCGTACCCCGCTGACCTCCTTGCGCACCAACATCGATCTGCTGGTCCGCAGCGAGGAGATCGGGCGGCCACTGCCCGAGGGCACGCGTGCCAGGGTCTTCGCCAACGTGAAGGCCCAGATGGTGGAGCTGTCCACCCTCATCGGCGACCTGCTGGTCCTCTCCCGTCCCGTGCCGGCGGTGGGTCCCGTGCCCCTGCTGGGACTGCACGACGTCGCCGCCCGCGCACTGGACCGTGCAAGGCTGCGCGGGCACTCTCTGACGTTCAACGTCGATCTTCAGCCGTGGTACGTACGGGCGGACACGCACACCCTGGAGCGGGCCGTGGTCAACCTTCTCGACAACGCGGTGAAGTTCAGTCCGGTCGGCGGAGCCGTCGATGTTTCGCTCGTCTCCGGCGTTCTCACGGTCCGTGACCACGGACCGGGCATCGCGCCTGAGGACATGCCGCACGTGTTCGACCGGTTCTGGCGCGCGCCGACCGCGCGGCAGTTGCCCGGTTCCGGCCTGGGCCTGGCGATCGTCGCCCAGGCGATCCACGACGCCGGCGGCGAGGTGTCGCTCGCCGAGGCGGCGCCCGGAGCGGACGGTGAGACGGGCGGTGCGGTCGCCACCGTGAGGCTGCCGGGCTCGCCGACACCTCCCCCGCAGGCGGCTCCAGCGCCTTCGCACCCCTGAGCCCGGCGTGGCGTGCCGGGCCGGCGTGCGAGGGGTCAGCCGGCGGTGCGGGTCAGGTCGTCCCGAGTCTCCAGGTAGGCACAGAGCTGCGCCCAGGTGGAGACTGTCCGGCCGTTGGGGGACGGGGTCAGGGCCGGGACGGGGTGTTCGCCGACCAGGACCAGCCCGGCGCTCTCCCGTTCGGCGCGGCCGTCGTCCGTGATGACCACCTCGGTCCGCTTCCACCGCGGGTGGTAGCGCCGCTCGGGGATCTCCGCCAGATCGGGCGGATCGGGGAGGTCCGGTCCGGGGTGGTCCAGGAACCGGATGACCGGGCCGGTCGAGCAGCCCGCGTCCGCCCGGCCCGCCACCCGGAGCAGGTACGTACGGCCGCTCCGCGCCCGGTACGCGTAGACCCGGCCCGGGACGGCCCGCGCGGGCTGCGGGCCACGGGCGCGAAGCGGACGTGGTTCGGGCTGGGGGCCCTCCAGCCGGGCTCTCAGCCGTCGCAGGACAGCGGCCCGCCGGCGCACTTCTGCGGCGCCGGCTTCCTGCCAGCGGTCGAGGTCGCCGCCCGCGTCCAGCAGGGCCAGGGCCTCCCGCCGGGCGGAGCCGGTCAGTCGTCCGAGCCGCGACTGGGTGTCCGCCAGGGCGAACCGGACCACGGCCC
The DNA here is from genome assembly GCF_042722765.1 of Kitasatospora sp. NPDC058406. Lineage (NCBI taxonomy): Bacteria > Bacillati > Actinomycetota > Actinomycetes > Kitasatosporales > Streptomycetaceae > Kitasatospora > Kitasatospora sp. NPDC058406. The sequence goes on along the minus strand of NZ_JBHXKE010000085.1, from coordinate 31,095 downwards.
GCTCGTCCGGGTCCGCGAGTTCCTCGGCGAAGGCGCTCAGCACCCGCGCTTCGGCCTCCTGGGTGTCCGCCCCCGCTTGCAGGGCGTCGCGGTAGGCGTCGCGGACATCGCACGCGGTGTCGTCCGCGTACAGCCCTGTCCCGTCCGTTCCCACGCTCTCCGGTCCTCTCGCCGACAGCTGGCCCACGCCCGGCACGCTGGTTCTGACCGGTTCGTGGACGATCACTCGTACGAAGTCTCCCACGCCGCTCCCGCCGGCCTCCTCGTATCGAGCCGCAGGCGGGCGACGGGCAGGAGGGACTGGCCTCCACCTGCCCGGCCGACCCGTTGGCCCGGCGCCTGCTCCAGGGCTTTGAGCCGGTGCGGGCGGCGGGCCTCGTCACCGGTCGCCCCGAAAGCAACCGGCTGCCGGCGCCTCCCTGTGATGCGGTGTTCGGCGCAGTAGGCGCCGTCGGCGTGGGGGGGCTCGTCGACGTAGTAGCGCACAGATTCCCAGGGCATGGGGAGTTCTGGAAGGTCATCCAATTAATATCTCCGGACGCCAAGCGGTCGCGCTCATCAAGGGCTTACTCGTAAAGCAGCAGGGCGGAACTGGCCATCATCGGCGTCACCGGGACGCCCGCCGGTTGGCCGGCTGCCTGGAATTCTGTCGAGTATCAGCACGACCCCACTACCGCCAGCCCGCTTCTCGGCTGCTCACCCTACCTGGTCGACGGCGTATACGGGAGCATCTATAAAATCCCGAGCGCAATGCTCCAGGAGGACTGACATGACCTTTTTATTCGACAATTCAAAGGAGCCCAACCACCGGATCCCCTGATGTCGGAGGTGTCCATCACTCTTCACACAGAAGGCCACATGGCGGCAATGCGCCACCTTCGCACGAGCGCCCCACTTCTCGGACTTTTCGAGGCACGCAAGTATGTCTTGGCCATCCAGAACGGGGAGCCTCCCGCAAAGGATCTAATGCGACTCACCCGAAAGTTCGAAACCTTCACCTCTCTTCCGGTATTGCCAATTTCGGGTCCTTTAGGCTGATGGCTCAGGAGCACGTCTGACGGCTACGGCTCGGTGAGGGCGCCGTCGCCGTCTGACCGGACGGCGGCGCCGAATCGCCACGCCTCGATGTCGCGATAGTGGATCGGCCCGGGGCCACGGCCGATGTTGCTGCCGACGAGGTGGAGACGTTCGGTCCACCACGCCCGGCCCACGAACCCGCCGAGCCCGGCCGCGGCCTGCGGCACGCTGGTGGGATCGTCGCGGCGGGAGCGGGCCAGGGTCAGGTGGGGGCGCAGCGGGCGGTCCCTGAACTCGATCCCGCAGGACCTGATCAGGTCCCGGACGTCGGCGGTGAGCAGGTGCAGTCCCTCCAGGTCCCCGTCGATCCCGCTCCACAGCAGTCGCTGGTCGAAGTGGCCGCCGCCCCGAAGGCCCAGGTGCAGGGCGGAGTACGACGCGGCCGCATCGGCCAGGACCGACCTCAGGAGCGGCACCGCCCCGGAGGACAGTTCACCGAGGAAGGCCAGGGTGATGTGCCAGTCCTCGATCCGGTTCCACCGCAGCCGCGGGTACGCGGCGTAGGCGGGCTGCAGGGCCCGGGCCAGTTCGTCCTTGGCGTCGTCGGGCGGGGCCAGTGCCACGAAGACACGGAGGGTCGAGGGCTCGGGGTGATCATCCACGAAGGGGGAGGTTAGCCGAGGGCGGGTCGCCCGCGCTCGCCGGTGCCGCCGGGGCCGACGCCGACGCCGACGCCCTGATCGTCGGCCGCCACCCCACTGTGACCGCCGCACCCCCTGGGGCACATCACCGGGGTCCGGGCACCGGGATCGGGCTCCGGGGTGGGTCTCCGGGATCGGGCTTCGGGACCGAGCACCGGGGTCGGGCTCGGCGGTGGGCCGGAGCTCGGGAGTCTGCCCCGGCGTGACCCTCGACGGTGCGGCGGATCCGTCTCCCCCCTCGGAACCTCACCCGGCGTCCCTGGGGTCACCGCCGGCGCAGCCGCGGCAGACAGCTACCGGCGGGCGGCGGGCGCTCAGCTGCCCGGACGGACGGCCTCTGCCACGGCAACGACGAACCAGTGGGCCGGCAGCGCTACCCGGGTGCCGTCCGGATGGCGCTCGCTCATGGCGAGGTCGCTCTCGCCCTGGTCGAGGATCTCCAACCCGGCCTCGTGCAGCAGCTCGGGCAACTCTCCCGAAGCGACCTCGGCCGGGCGCAGTTGGTGCTTGCGGACCTGTCGAAGCTTCTCCGGCGGGCCACCGGGCCGTTCGGCGACTTGTTGGAGCACCGCCTTGGCGGCTGCGGTCGGCTCGACCACGAAACCCCGGCCGCGTCGGCCGAGCAGCAGGGCGACGGCCTCCGCGACCGGCACCCGGTCGTCCGGGTCGCTCTGGTGGAGCACGGCCCGCAGGTAGACGTTGGCCTCGCCGATTCGGTCGCCGAGTCGCCGCACCCCCGCCAGGTCGGTGAGGTCGAGCTGTTCGAACTCGGCCACTGCGTCGCGGTCCGCCCGACGGGCGTGTGCCACGGCCGCGGCGGACAGGTCGACGCCCACCGCGCGCGGGAAGTGCCCGGCCAGGTAGCGGGTCTGGGTGCCGTTGCCGCAACCGAGGTCGACGATCGGCAGCGTGCGGTCGACGTGGGCCGCGAAGAGCGCGATGTGCGGGGCCGCCGTCAGTGTCGCGTCCGCGTCCCAGAACGGCTCCCCCGGTTCTCCCGTGTTCTCGGCCCAGAAGCCCTCCCACGCGCGTACGTAGCGTTCCGAAGCACTCATCAGCAGGTCTCTCCCGTGTGTCGTGGCAGCGATGACAGCCTCCATACCGGGCCTGGCAGCGGCGGAAACCACTCGGCTCGATCCTTCACACCGCGTTCGACCCCGCGCCGGTAAAACCACCGGACGGGTGAGTCCTGGCGGGGCCGGAGGCGTCGGTCGAGCAGGGACGCGGCCCCGCCCCGGCCCGACCGGGCCATGCCCGGGGGTTGTGGGAGGTAGCGGTCCGCCGGAGCCGGCGACGGGCGCGCGGACGGATGGGCCAGCGGTTCTCGACCGGTCCGTCGAGACCTTCGAGGAACGCCCCCCCGGGCCCTCCGACTACCCCGAGCCATGCGGGTGACGCAGCGTGACAGAGCTGCCCCGCGCTCGTTCATACCGGGCATGACCACACTCAGAAGTCTGCGGCGCCTCGCCGCCGCCACCCTGCTCCTGGCTGCCGTCGTCGCCCCCTCCGTATCGCCCGCCGCGGCCGCGCCCACCGGGTCCGCCGCACACCACGCGGTGGTCCGCGCGATCGTCGAACCCCCGCTGCCCGTCGAGGAGTTCCCGCCCCAGGTCGACGAAGCGTGCCACATCTGGCGGGGGCTCGGCTGGCCGACCGCCGACCGCCCCCGCGACTACCCCGCGGGTGACGGCCTGGTGATCCGCGGCAGCAACGTCTACGGCAACCGCAGCGGCGACCTCCCCAAGGACGGCCGCTACCGCGAGTACGACGTCAACCCGCGCACCCTCGGCACCCACCGCGACGCCGAGCGCCTCGTCCGCAACCCCGACACCCGGACCGTCTGGTACACCGACGACCACTACGACAACTTCCGCGAGATCACCTCCGGCTGTTCCTGACGGACCGCGCCCCGCACCTCCCGTCCCCGGTCCCGCCCGGGTGCCCCGGCCGTGCCGGACGCGGCCCGGCCCGGGGCGGAACGGGAGGGGACGGGGCGGGGCGGGGCGGAACGGGAGTCACGTCCCCCTCCGTCCTTCGGGCGTCAGACGTGCAGGGTGCCGTCCAGGACCGTGACGGCGTTTCCGGTGAGGTGGACACGGTCGCCGCTCAGAGCCGTGCGCACCAGGCCGCTGCGTGACGACACCTGGAGGCCGGTGAGCTCCTCGCGGCCGAGTCGGGCCGACCAGTACGGCGCGAGCGTGGTGTGGGCGCTGCCGGTGACCGGGTCCTCGGGGATGCCCCTGGCCGGTGCGAAGAAGCGGGAGACGAAGTCGTGGCCCTGGGCTGCCTCGGCAGCGGGGGCCGTGACGATCACGCCGCGCAGTGCCTCGCGGGTGGTCAGCTCGGCCACGGCGTCGAAGTCCGGCCTGAGGTCCCGGACCGTGGCCTCGTCGGCGAAGACCGCCAGCAGGTCACCGAGGCCGTCGGAGCGGAAGGCGGTCTCGGGAGCGGCCCCCAAGGCGCCGGCGAGCCCGTCCGGCACGGCCACCGCGGTACCCGGGGCCGCGACCGGGAAGTCGAGTGTGATGGCACCCTCCGCGTCGGCGTGGGTGACCAGGACGCCGTGCTTCCGGCTCAGGAACCGGACGGCCCCGACGAGGCCCCTCTCGGCGCGAAGCGCGTGCGCCGTGGCGAGTGTCGCATGACCGCAGAGACCGGCCTCGACCCGCGGGGTGAACCAGCGGACGGCCCAGTCGGCCTCGGACGAAGCGGGCAGCGGAAGGGCGAACGCGGTCTCCGAGTGGTTCATCTCGGCCGCGATCCGCTGCATCCACGCATCCTGCGGCCACTGCCCGGCAGGCAGCAGACAGACGGCCGCCGGGTTCCCGGAGAAGGGGCGATCGGTGAAGGCGTCGACGACGAAGAGGCGCATGCCCGGACCGTAACGCCGCCCGGGCCCGCACCCCCAGGGCCAATCCGAGACAGGTGGCCCCCTTCCCCGCCGCGCCGCGGCGGCCCTGGCGGGGGGGCCGCGCCGATCCGCAGGCCGGGGCCCTCAGGTCCGACGATCCGTCAAAGCCCGCCGTACCGGCCGTCACACCACTCGGCGCAGGCCCGACCGGAACCGGACGACGGCAAGAACGCGGCGATCGACACGGGCGCGGGCGCGGGCGCGGGTGCGGGCGGGAACGGGCTCAACTGCCGCGGGGAGAGGTGGTTCACGGTGCCCACGGTGCGCAGCGTCGGACGTTGTGGGCGAGGGCCCGGAGGACGTCGGCGCGGGTCACCTGGGCGGGGAGGAGGCGGCTCAGGTGGGAGGGCATGTCGGGCTGGTCGGGTGGGAGGAAGCCGAGTTGGGCCACGCGGGCCATGCCGCGGGTACGCGGTTGGGGCGTGGTGGGGTCGGCCAGGAGCGGTCCGCGGGCCGGGCGGCCTGCCTCGTCGAGGAACTCGATGCAGGCCCGTTCCAGGTCGGCCGCGGTCAGCCGGGCGGGGCCGGCGGTGACCCAGTGGAGGCCGGGCGCCGTGGTGTCGCCGTCGATGAGGGCTCCGGTCAGCGCGGTGACGTAGTCGACGAGGGTCTCCATGGGGAGGATGTCGGTCCAGTGGTCGGGGCGGACGGGCAGTCCGCCGGGGCGCGCCTGGAGCATGACCGTGAACAGGGCGTGGGGGAACTGGTGTCGCGGTGGGGTGGCGGCCCGGAGGGCGGCGAACAGGAGGGCGGTCCGCACGACGGCCACGGGTTGGCCGCAGTGGGTGGCCAGTTCCTCGGCTCGGCGCTTGGAGCGGCCGTAGGCGCGCATGGAGCGGGCGGCGAGGTCGTCGCCGGTGACCTCGAAGGCGGCCGAGGCGGAGGAGAGCAGGACCACGGGGACGCGGGCGTCGTCGGCGAGTTCCAGGATTCTGCGGGTGCCTTCGGCGTTGACGGTGTCGAAGGCGGCGTGGTCGCGCGGGGCGAAGTCGGTCAGGCCCCCGCAGTGCACGACGGCGTCGATGCCGGCGGCCAGTTCGCGGCGCCGGCCGGCGTCCAGTCCCAGGCCGTCGACGGTGAGGTCGGCCTGGAGGCAGGTGGTGGCGCCTTCGGGCCGGCGGCGGTGGACGAGCGCGGTGACGTCGTGGTGGACGGCGAGTGCGGGGAGGAGGTTCGCCCCGATCACGCCGGTCGAGCCGGTGAGGAGGACGGTGGGACGGGCTGGGGTCATGGTGGCCTCGGGTGGGGAAGGGGCGGTGTGGTGCCGGGAGGGGCGGCCCGGTGGCGGAATTGGCGGCCCGCCGGCGGGGCGTCGGGACCGTGGGGCTGCGCGGCCGGTTCGCCCGCCGGCCGGGGCGGCGGATCCCGTTCGGGCCGATGCCGGCATCCGGGTGCGGGGTGAGGCGGTGGCGGTGGCGGTGGCGGTGGGGCCGGTGCGGAGCGGGTCGGGCTTCGGCTCAGGCCATCGCCGTCAGGGCGCTCGGCGCCGCCTCGGGCCTGGCGGATGCTGACGGTGCCGTGGCCGTGGCCGTGTACTCCACCGGATGGCAGTAGGAGAGGCCGTCGAGGGACTCGCCGGTCACGAAGCGGGTCAGCAGGTCCCCGGCCCGGGCCGGGAGTTCCAGGTGCATCGCATGGTCCGCGTCGTTCACCAGCACGAGGCGGGCATCGGTACAGGCCGAGGCGACCTCGCGGCACAGCTCGGGCGGAGTGAAGCGGTCGTGCTCGCCCGTGACCACCAGGACGGGCACGGTGATCGGCGGCTGCGGCGACGGCGTCTGCCGCAACAACCGCAGGGTGTTGTGGCGGTACTTCTCCCGGTCCGCGCCGACGATGTCGCGGAACATGGAGTGCAGGATGCGGCGCACCGCCGCCTGCCGGGTCACCCGCGCGCCCGGTGTGGAGCGCAGGATGACGTCGGCGCTCAGCTCGGCGAACTCCTCCATCCGCCCGTCCTCCAGCAGGTCCACGCTGCGCCTCAGGTCCTCCCGGACCGCGTCGGGGACCCACAGGAGCGGCCCCGCCAGGACCATGCTGCGTACCGCGCACGGGCGGGTCTGGGCGTAGCGGTGGGCGATGCCGGAGCCGTACGAGGCGCCGAGCACGTGCACCTGCCCGCGCCCGTGCCCGGCCGCCTCCAGGAGGTCGTGCAGGGCGCCCGCGAGGAAGTCCACGCCCAGGGCGGCGGGCAGGGTGTCGGCATCGCCCCACCCGGGCAGGTCCACGGTGAACACGTGGAACCGCTCGGCGAGCACCGCCTCGAAGCGGCCCCAGGCCGCCTTGCGCTGAAGGGCCCCGCCGATCAGCACGACCGTGTCGACGTCGGGGTCGCGGTGTCGTAGCGTGCGCCCCTCGGACCTGTATCCGCCGTAGCCGGACACCACGAACTCTTCGAAGGCCAAGACGTTCCCCTGCTCCTGCGAACCCTGGCGGCCCGGTCGGATGCGACCGTGACGTCCGCGCCGTCAGGTGCAACGATCATGGCGGGGTACGGTCACGTGGACGGCCCGGGGAATCGGGCTCGTCAAGGCGCCGGGACCGGGGCGGGCCCGCTCGCGGCGGGGGCGTGATCTCCGCGAGCGGAGCTGCGGAGGGTGTCCGCGAGCCGCCGGCGGTCGCTGGGCACCCTCCGCCGGGGTCAGTCGTCGCTCGCCCGCCCGATCCGGGTGAGGGCGGTGGCGGGCGGGGTGTGGAGGGCGAACAGGCGGGTCTTGAGGTGGTCGCTGAGCCACAGCGGCGCCGCGTACTGCAGGGCGGTGCCCAGGTGGGCGTCGAGGCCGACGGTGTACCTGCGCCGTGGGCGCGGGACGCTGAGGGCCCTGGCGATGACGCGGGCCACCGGTTGCGGCCCGCCGGCCGAGCGCTGGATGCGGGCCAGGAGGCTCGCGGTACGGTCGTGGACACCGGCGTCGGTCTGGTTGGTGGTGAGGGAGGACAGATCCTCCCGGGCGTGGTCCCAGAACGGGGTCGCGACGGTGCCGGGCTCGATCAGGACCACCTGCACGCCGTGGCGGCGGGTCTCCATGCGCAGGCTGTGCGTCGCCGCACTGAGCGCGTGCTTGCTGGCGGTGTACCAGCCGTTCATCGGCGCCGGGATCCGCGCGGAGGCGGAGGAGACGGTCACGATACGCCCCCGGCCCCGTCGGCGCATCGCGGGCAGCACCAGCGCACACATGCGCAGCGTGCCGACGACGTTGACCTCCATGATCTCGCGGATCCGGTCCTCCGGGGGGTCGGTGATCGCACCCGTCAGCGGGATGCCCGCGTTGGCGACCAGCGCGTGGGGGCCGCCGTCGGTCAGGTCGGCCGCCTGCGCGACGGCCTCGTGGCAGGAGGCCGGATCGGTGAGGTCCATGACCACCGCATGCAGCGTCAGACCTCGGTCGCGGGCGGTGCGGACGAGCGCGTCGGCCTTGTCCCGGGAGCGGGCCGTCCCGATCACGCGGTGGCCCTGGCTGGCCAGGAGCAGCGCTGTGGCCAGGCCGATCCCGCTGGTCGCGCCCGTCACCAGTACGCCGGCCGACCGACCGGGTCCGCTTGTCTGCTCGTTCACGGCTTGTTCGCTCCAGGGATAGGCGGGTGGCCGTCCCACGGCGGGCCGCCCCCGGGCAGCGTGCGACCCTGCCGGGGGAAGGTGACGGGACCGGCCCGGTGACAACGACCGTGCACCCGCCCGGGTCACACTCGGCACGGCTCGGACCCGCCCCCGTCGGCCGGCCCGCCCCCCCCCTTCGGGTTCCACTTCGCCGCCCCGGGCCCCGGTGAACACCCGATCATGTGACGGGGCAATCCCGCGGCCTCCGACTTCACGGACCTGTCCGGGGCGGTTCCGGCCTCGTGTGCCGCAACCGCCCCGGACGTGGATCCGGTGCGCAGCCGTCCGGGATCAGCAGATGTGCCAGGGACCCCAGCCGTTGTCGAAGGTGCGACCCCAGATACTGTTGTCAGCGCCCCAGGCACCGATGGTGGACGGGTTGGGCCAGGCCACCCCGTACTTCAGGTTCTCCCCGCCGAGGCTAGCCCAGGGAGCCCATGATCCTCCCGGGGTGGTCTGCCGCGAGGACCAGATCGCGTGGTCGGTGCCCAGACCGCTGACCTCCTTCCGACCGTCGGCCCATGTCACGGTCGTGACCTGACTTCCGCACAGGAGCACGCGCGAAGGGGCTCCGTAGGTGACCCAGGTGTTACAGCCGCTCACTCCGTCGTAGTAACCCGGAGCGGATCCCACTTCGAGGTCCACGTAGTGGTCGGTCGGCGTAGCGTGCACCGGCGCAGCGAGGCCGAACATTCCGGCAACGACGGCGAATAGAAGCGCGATTAAACGTACCTTCTTCTTCAAGGGTCCGCCTCTTCATTCACTCCGGGGAATCTCCTCCGGGAACTCAGAAGTCTCCCAGAGGAGTTTCGCGAATCCGTACCCCCGTGGAGGTATCTGTAAGACCTCCTCATACGGGATGCGGACGGGCACCAGTACCACCTGCCCGCACCCGTCCGCGCCTGGACACCGCCCGCGAGGTGGGCGGCCGGCGCCTTGCGAGCCCCGGAGTTCACGTCTCCCGTGCACTGGAGAAATCGGTCCGGCCGAGGCAGACGGGGTTCGATGCCACGAACCGCTGTGTCAGTGCGAAGACCTATGGTGTCGCCAGAACGGAACCACTCAGGACAAAGGGTCGAAATGGCACTGACGCCGGAGACCGACGCCTTCCGAGCCGGCGGTCGGACCCGGCGGAGACAAACCGCCTCCGGTTCTCGATCAGGCCGGGCGGGCGTCTGGCCCGGCGGCGCCTATGCTCGCTGTGCGGGCCTGCCCGAGCAGGGCTGCGGCCCCGTGGAGCCGGCTCCCCTGCGCGCCCGGCGGACAGTGGCGGACGGCACCGATCGGCTGAGAGGCGGAGGACGCATGACCCTGGAGGAAGGCCGGCGTGTCCGGCTGACGGAGGATCTCGGGATCGGCGAGGCAACCGCCGGGGAGCTCGGGACCGTCGTCGGGTTCCTGTCCCTGGGAGCCGGGATCGAGGGCACGGTCGAGGGGGTGGACGGGGAACTCCCGCAGAGCGAGGACGCCCGCGAGTACGAGCGGCTCAAGGCGCTCCTGGAGGACTACGGGCACACCATGCCGGCGGCGAGCCGAACGCGGCTGGAGGCCGAGATCGCCGCGCTGGAGCCGACCTGGGCCGCCCACCAGGAGCCGGGGGCGCGGGCGACGGTCCGGGTCCGGTGGGACAACGGCCTCGTCCTCGACCGGGCGCACCAGGACATCCTCACCCCGCTGTGAGGGTCGGCGTCCTCGCGGAGGCGACGGACCGGCTTCGCGGGCGTACAGCCGGTTGCTCGGCGCCGCGCAGGAGGCGGGCATGGACGAGGCGGGCGGGAGCGCTTCTGGCGCGTGCGCGTGAGCTTGCGCCAGTGACCCTGGGGCGCTTGGGAACCGGCAAGGCGCATCGGGCCGCCGGGCTCGAACTCGACGACCGGTGTACATCGCCGGGACCGACTGCACCACGGCCAGGCGGCAACGTGGGCCGCGCCCGGCCCACGTACGCGCTGGGCGCGGTCCGGGCGGTGAGTGGGGGGAGACTCACCGACCGGACCACGTTCCGCTCACCCGGGGCTCTTCTCACCCTGATCCCGCCGGGCAAACCCACGAGTTTCCCGCGTCGGAAGGCCCGACCGGGAGATCGGTGTCAGCGTCCCCCCTGTCCCCCGGTCAGGCCGCCGCTCGGCGGGCGGCGGACAGCGGACGGCAGGCGGCGGTGTCCGGTCGGGGATCGGCGGTCCGCAGCCGTACGTTCCGCCGACGGCGAAGTCCGGCCCGACCGGGCGCGACCGTGACTACAGTCCGGTCGCATGACGACGGTTACGACACGCACGGTCGAGTACCCGGCCGACGGCCTGACGATGATCGGGCATCTCGCGCTCCCTGCCGGTGTCGACCGCAGACCTGCGGTCCTGATAGGGCCCGAGGGGCCGGGTCTGAACGACTTCCAGCGCCGCCGGGCCGACGCCCTCGCCGAACTGGGCTACGTGGCGCTGGCCTTCGACATCAACGGCGGGCGCTGGTTCACCGACCCCCAGGAGATGCTGGCCCACACGACGCCCCTGCTCGCGGACCCGGACCGGATGCGGGACATCGGCCACGCGGCGCTCGACGTACTGCGCGCCGAGCCGCGGACCGACCCCGACCGGATCGCCGCCATCGGCTACGGCACCGGAGGTGCGATCGTGCTCGAACTCGGGCGCGACGGCGTCGACCTGCGCGCCATCGGGACCGTCAACGCGCTCACCACGGGCCGACCGGGCGAAGCCTCGCGCATCCGCTGCCCCGTGTGGGTCGGGGTCGGGTCGGAGGACCCGATCATGCCGCCCGCACAACGGGACGCCTTCACCGCCGAGATGCAGGCCGCCGGCGTCGACTGGCGCCTCGTCGTCTACGGCGGGGCACTGCACGCCTTCCACCACCCGCCGGTCGACCAGGACGTGGTCCCCGGCGTCGGCCACCACCCGCAGCACGCGCAGCGGGCCTGGCGGGACGTGGTCGCCCTGCTTGCCGAGTGCGTGCCCCTCACCGGGTGAGCGACCCCGAGCAAGCCGTACAGGCTGCCCACTCCGACGTGGCAGACACGTAGGCGCGGGCGCCCCGGGCCGGGCCGAGGTCGGCGGCGACGTCGACCCGGACGGCGGACGGCGGACGGCCGGAGCCGTACTCGGGCGAGGGCCGCGCCGACACGCCCTGTCGGCTGCCGGGCGCAGCTGACAGGGCGGCCGACGGGGCGACCGCGAAGACCCGGGCCGTCAGCCGACGATGTGCCGCAGGATGTCGAGGATCTCGGCGGTGATCGCGGCCTCGTTCTGCTCGAACACCGGCCCGGTGAGCTGCTCCGTCTGCTCCGGGAGACCGGTGAGCACGGGGGTGTGCAGGTGGCCACCGGGCAGCTGCGGGGCGAGCTCCAGCCGTAGCCGGTTGGTGCGGTAGGCCACCTCGTTGGAGAGGTAGCCCCCGCCACCACCGGCGACCGCGCGCGAACCGGGGGTCGGGCCGTCCGTCCGGTCGACCGGGCCGCTCGCCCCGGCGGGGATCTCGGTGACGGTGGTGTTGACCTTGAGCGGGTACGGCTGCTGGACGGCGGTCATCGGCCCGGTGGGCAGGCTGGTGGCGATGAACTCCGCGCCGGGACCGAGGCCGGGGGCGGTGACGGGGTGCTCGCGGGTGCCACCGGACAGCGCGCCCGTGTTGTCGGGGTACGGGTCCGCGGAGCGGGACCGGCCGGCCCAGGCCTCCAGGGTGAACAGTCCGGGGTAGCCCTGGCTGACGGTGGTGATGAGGTCCGCGGACCGGTGGCCGGGGGCGAGCCGCGGGGCGAAGGCGCGCTCGACGATGCCGCGGTCGAAGTCGCCGTAGCGGACCGGGAACAGCACCGTCTGGATCTCCGCGGGGCTGCCGTCGGCCAGGACGATCCGCCGTCCGTCCAGTTGCAGGGCCGCCGAGCCCGACGGATTGGCGCGGCGCAGCTCGGCGTCCAGACCGAACGGGTCGAACCCGCTGACGAAGATCCGGCGCACGCCCGGACGGCCGCCGAACCCGCTGTCGGCGAGTCCGCGCGAGGCGTCCTCGAAGCGCTGTCGCAGGACGGCGGCGTCGACGGCGAAGTCCGGTTTCCAGCGGCCGAGTTGCAGGGTCATGGCGACCCTGGTCCAGTACAGCGGCCGGTCGTCGACGGCCGGCAGGTCGCCGCCGGGACGGCGCCCCTGGGCGCGGTCGACGCCGGCCCGCCACAGTGCCTCGCCCCAGGCGTCGACCAGCCGGCCGGCCTGCTCGGCGGTGCGCGCGGTGCAGAGCGCTGCGGGGAACCGGCGGACGAAGTCGCCGAAGCCCCCGCGTTCGGTCAGGGCAGCGGTCCGCGGGTCCGCCCCACGTGCCTGTTCCCGGTCCGGCTGCGCGGAGTCGACGGTCCGGCAGTGGGGACGGGCCTGCTGCGCGGTACCGGCGGTGGCGGTGGCGGCGGGAGTGATCGTGGCGGCGAGTGCGCCGATGAGGGTCGCGGCGAGGGCGGCACGGCGCCGGGCGGTCGTCATGACGTGGACACTACATTCGCGCCCTCGGCTTCACCAGGGTGCCGCACCGTCACCGCCGACAGTCACGGTCGGCGGCGGCGGAGCCGGGCGGGACCCGCGGCCCAGCAGTCTTCCGCCCCGCCGCCCCGCCCACCTCTGAAGGCACGCGGTGCGGCGGCGCGGGCCCCTCGTGGAGTGCGGGGTCCGCGCCCCGCGGACCGCGCTCACGGGCTCACGGGCTCACGGGCTCACGGGCTCACAACTGTTCTGCGGTGGAGGCGAATCGGCTCGCCCCACCGCGCGGTCCTTCCACCCGGTACGCCCGCCCGCGCGGTCGATCGGTCGGCGGTGCGGACAGCGGAACGCGGTCAGTCGTCGCCGTCCTGGCCCCGGTCGTCGCCGTCGCGGTGGTGCCCGGCGGACCGGGCGAAGACCTGGTTGTCGGTGCCCGCCGGGCCGCCGGTGCCGGCGACCAGGTTGCCGCTGGTCGAGCCGAACACCACCGTGTCACCGTCGGCGTCCACGACCGGGTCGATCGAGGAACCGTTGCCGAGCGAGCCGTCCGGCGCGGTGGCGATCCGCTCGGTACGGCCGGTGCGCAGGTCGTGGCGGTAGACGTCCCAGCCCGCGTGCTGCGGCCCTGCCACCAGGTTGTCGGCGGCGGAGGTGAAGTAGAGCCAGCGGTTGTCGGCGGTGATCCGGCCGTGGTCGGACGAGCCGACCGACGCGGTGCCGGGCAGCCCCCCGCTGACCTTCGTCACGGTGCCCTTCCTGAGGTCCCGGACGTACAGCACGGTGTGGAACCGGTGGCCGTTGGTCGACCCGCCCGGCTCGGGCAGCGCGTAGATCGCACGCCGCCCGTCGGGGCTGATCGTCGCACCGAAGCTCGCGTAGCCGAGGTTGCCGTCGAGGTCGAGGCTCGCGGCGGAGATGCGGCCGGACTTCACGTCGTACGTGTAGTAGACGCCGGTCGTCGGCCGGGCGAGGCTCGTTCCCGCGCTGCGGGGCGTGGCTGCGGCGAGGCCCGGGGCCAGCTCCACGTCGGCGGGAGCGCCGCCCCCGACAGCCGCGGCGGCGACGGCAGGGGTCTCCTCGGCGGGCACCAGGTTGCCCGCGAGGGAGGTGAAGCCGATGGTGCGGCCGTCCGCGCTGATCGTCGGGTTGAGCGACATGCCGTCGCCCGGCTTGCCGTCCACCCCGCGGGTCACCAGACGGGTCTTCCCCGTCCAGCGGTCGGTGACGTAGATGTTGTAGTCCCAGGTGTAGGGCCTGGCCAGTGACGGGTCACCACCTTGCAGGTCCGGGACGAGGTCGGTCCGACTGGAGACGAAGGCCACGTACCGGCCGTTCGCACTGAGCGAGGGCGCGTACGAGGCGTGGAACCGGTCGGTGTCGGTGCTGGTGAGCCCACCGCTGACCAGCTCGGTGCGCCCGGTCCTCCGGTCGCGGACGTACACCTCGGTGCGCCCCTGGACCTGGACGCCGGGCACCACGTTCTCGGCCTCGCTGTCAAAGGCGACGTAACGGCCGTCGGCGTTGATCGCGACGTAGTCGGTGAAGCCGTCCAGCGCGTTGTCGTCGTCGGACAGGTTGACGCGCTCGGTGCGGCCCGTCCTCAGGTCGCGGACGTAGGCGTCGCGTCCGCTCTTCGCCGGCTGGGACACCAGGTTCGTGGCCCACGAGGTGAACAGGGCGTACCGGCCGTCGGCGCTGATCGCCTGGCTCCATGACTGGCTGTCCGGCACCGTGCCGTTCACCCCGACACTGATCTGGACGGTGCCGCGCAGTGCCGGGCGGGCCTGGGCGGGGGCCGCGGTCGCGGCGAGGACGGCGGCGGCGACGAGGACGCTGCCGCCACCGGCCAGCCACCGGTTGCGGACGGTACGGATGCGATGGGCCATGAGATCTGTCCTTCCCCTGGGATCACCCGGCCGGGCTCCCTCCCGGCGGCGGGCTCCAGGCGAGCCAATCGCCGGGAGGGGCGCCGGTCAACAGCCACAGGTGATCCCGGCGGAAGATACGTCAACAGACGTATACCGTCGGAGTCGCCGCCCGCAGCGGCCGTCACGGGCCGGGCCTGACCGATGGAGCGGCCCGGGGCGGCCCGGGTCAGGCGGCGAGTTGCCTGTCGGCGGCGAAGGCGGTGGCGGCCCGGGTGTAGCAGAAAGTACCCCGCAGAGTCCTCCGCGTAGCGCCAGGGCAGGGCGTTCACGTAGCCGTCGACCAGCTGGAACTGCGCCATCGCCTCGACCGGCCGCTCCGTCATGACGTAGCACCAGGCGAGCAGGTGCCGGATCTCGGCGGCGCGGGGGTGACCGGCGGGTGCCGCGTCCACGGCCCGGCGGGCGGCATCGACGGCAGCCTGCGCGTACGGGGTGGACCAGTAGGTCTCCTCCGCGCCGTCCGGCTCGTGCTCGTGCAGCGCGATCAGCCGCATCCCGGCCAGCAGGCTGCTCTCCGGGGCGGCCGTGGCCGCGCGGTCGGCGAACGCGTCGGCCTGCTTCGCGGAGCCGTGCCACTTGGCGCACCGGTACTGGACCGCCGCGTAGTGGCCCGGGTAGTTGAACTCGTCCTCACGGGTGTCAGAGACCTCGCACTCGACGGCTGGACCCACGAACCCACCACCTCGGCCACCCTCACGTCCGGCTCGGCCCTGCTCACCGGCGCCCGCCACCGCATCGCCTTCGGTACGACACCCTGCGGGTCGAACAGCTCCGCGGCTACCTGACGGGCTCCCCCTGAGGCGGGCCCACGGACGCCTGCGGACCGCCGGACCGGGGCGAGGGGCAGACCCGGCACGACCCGCCGAGCCCCCACCGACGTTTTCGTGACCGTGATTTGACGATACGTCACCAAGGTGTCCGGTCCGGGAACGGAATCCGCGTTTGCCGTATCGCGGAGCCGCTCCGCTCGCGTTCAATGGTGTCCGGCCGAAGCCCGCACGACCGTGCGCGGAGCTTTCGGCCTCGCACGGACCTCCCCGACCGGCCGTGGCGATTCGGCGACCCGGCGATCGAGAGGACACCCGAAGTGAAGCTCACAGCGAGAGCGGCGAGAGCAGCAGGAGCGGCAGAGGCCCGGACGAAGGACGGCAGGACGACACGCGGGAGGTCCCGGATCCGGCTCGGCGTCACCCTGGCCGCACTGATGGCGTTCGCCGCGGCACCGGCGACCGCGCAGGCCGCACAAACCGCGCGGACAGGGCACGACGACGCGGGGAGGCGCTGCTCCGGGGGCTACGTGGCACTCACGTTCGACGACGGTCCGACGGCGAGTACACCCGCGTACCTGAAGGCGCTGCGCGACGCCGGGAACACCAGGGCCACGTTCTTCGTGACCGGCGGCCTGGCCCAGACGCGCCCGGACGGGACCCCGCGCATCGCCGCGGAGGGCCACCGGATCGGCAACCACTCGTACACCCACGCCAACCTGGTCGAGCTCGACGCGCCCACCGCGTTCGCCGAGCTGCAGGACACCAGCCGCGTGATCCGGTCGCAGACGGGCCGGGCACCGACGCTCTTCCGGCCGCCGTTCGGCAGCACCGACGCGCGGACCAGGCAGGACGCGTCCAGGCTCGGGATGACGGAGGTGATCTGGACGACCGACACCGTCGACTGGAGCGGCATCCCCACCGAGACCGTCGTGGCGAACGCCCTCACCGTGAAGCCCGGCGGCATCGTCCTGCTCCACGACGGCCTGCCGACGACGCTCGCGGCGATCCCGAAGATCGTCCAGGGCCTCGCCGAGCGGCGCCTGTGTGCGGGCCAGATCGTGTACTCGGCCGAGCCCGTCGAGGCCTGGCCGGGGCTGACCTTCCACGCCAAGGCGGCCCGCTGGTGACGTAGCGATCGGGGCCCTTCGGCCGTCCGGGCACGGCGGCCCGGGCGACCGAACGCCCGGTCAGCCGGCCGCGGGGCCCGCCGCGGGCTCGAAGTCGTCGAGGTAGGGCTCCAGGAACGGCGCCAGCTCGACGGCGAACGGCCGGGCCCCGGCAGGGGCCGGGACGGGGGCGGTGGTGGCGGGCTCGGAGAAGGGCTGCCACAGCGGGAGCCGGTCGGGGGTGTTCATGATCGCCAGTGTGACATGCCACGGATCCGGACCGAACCGATATAGGGGCGCAGCCCGGTCACGGCGGCGGCCGTCGGCCGACAGGAGGCTCGTCGCCACCCGTCAGCGGGCCCGGCCGGCGGCGCGTGGGACTGCCCGACCACCTCCGCCGCCATCCCGACCGACGGACTCCGGGACGCTGTCGGCCGGGCCCGCGCCCGGACGCCGTCCCCGGCTAGAGGATGACGAGCACGTTGGTGCCCGACACCAACTTCCTGTTGACGGAGGTCGATTGGACGAACACGGTGTACTCGGGGTTGTCGCCCGGCTTCACCGTCGCCTCCGACTTCGGCAGGCCGAGAAGCCGGCGGGCCGCCGGGCCCGAGAACACCCTGCCCGTCATCAGGCCGGTGGCCGGGTCCTTCTCCGCCACGGCGAGCTGCTTGGTGCCCTGGATCTTCTCGCGCTTGGACAGCTCGTAGAAGGCGCACCCGGTGGTGTACGGGTGTCCGGCGCCGGTGACGAAGTCGCGGATCGGTGACTGCTCGTCGACCGGGATCAGGACGTACTTGCCGGTGTCCAGGGCGTCGAGGCTGGCCTTCACCTCGGCCGTGCTCAGGTCCTGGCCCATGGAGAACAGGTTCTTGGTGCCGCGCACCCCCTGCTCGCGGCCCCGCAGGAAGTCCGTGGCAGCCTTCTTGACGGTGCCGATGGCCTCCTCGACGCCCTTGCTGGAGTCGGCGTCCCAGATCGCGATGTTGCCCGCCGGGAAGCCGTACTCCTGGGCGGTGCGCTTGGCCAGGGAGTTCGGGACGAGGATCGCCGAGGTCCAGTGGTCGGGAAGGTCGTCCATGGCACTCCGGATGCGGTCCATCCACGTGCTCAGGACGGCCTTGCCCCGGCTGCCGCCCAGGCGGGTGTGCATCCGGCCGGACTCCGAGAAGCCCGAGGCGTTCTCTTCGCCGTCGGTGACGACCACCTGGAGGAAGGAGTGCTCCCCGTACCCCTCCCAGATGTTCTTCAGGTCGTCGACGGACTTCACGGCCGCCTCGATCAGCGCCGTCGCACCGTTGTTGACCTCGTAGAGGCCCCGCAGGGACGGCAGGTGCTTGACGTCCATGTCCCAGACCAGGTTCTGCACCTCGTGATCGAAGGCGTAGAGGCTGATGCGGGTCTCGTGACCGAGCCGGTCGGACTCCTCCTGAAGGCCCTTCACGAACTCGTCCACCACGCGCACGAGCTGTGCCTCGTGCTGGCGCATCGAGCCGGAGTTGTCGACCACCAGCGAGACGTGGTTGACCTTGTGCTTGATCCGGTTCGCAGACAAGGTACTGCCCCTCTTCCCACGCTTCTTCGACGCCTTTCCGGCGCCCCCTCCAACGTTGTTCCCACCTTAGGACGGGGCACTGACAGTCCCCTCCGACCTGGGGTTTCGCGAGGGTCGACGGTCCGTCGGGCCCGCCTTCCGGAGCGGGCCGGTGCCTGATCCGCGGTCACGTGGCTGCACTGTTCGGAGTGCTCGGCGGCCCGGCCCTGCGACACTCCACGACGTACGCGCCCGGCCCGGTGTCGGACCCGTACGTTGGCGAGCCGTGAGCAAAGCCACTGCACTCGGCACGTTCGTCCCGTCGGTCGCCGCCGTCGCCACGACGTCCCCGCCTGCGGCGCCGGCGGCCCCGGCCCCGACGCTGCCGGCCACCTCGACCGCGTCGGGGGCCCGGCGGCCGAAGGACACGGTCTGGACCGGTACCGCCACCGACCGGTCGACTGGACGGCCTGCCGGGACGCCGCGCGCACCGCGAGCGGCACGCGGTGCGCGCGCCTCACCGTCCCCCTCGACTGCGGCGAGCCGGACGGGCGCACCATCGAGATCGCCGTCTCGCGCATCGCGTCGACCGACCCTTCGAGACGGCGTGGCATCCTCCAGACCGTCCCGGGCGGCCCCGGGGTCCGCGGACTGGGCATGCCCGGCGACCTGCTGAAGGTGATGGGCCCGGGCCTGGCCGAGGAGCAGGGCCCGGAGGCGGCCCGGGCCGGGAGCGGGGCCGCGGCTTCGCGGCGCCCGGCCCGGACGTTCAGGCCGCGCGGCAGAGTCCTGCGGGGCCGGCCGGGGCCGAGGAGCGGGCCACGGTCGCGTACACCGGACGGGCGATGGGGGCGGGGGCCGCCTGCGAGCGGTTCCGCGCGAAGACCACCAGGCGCAGCACCGCGAACCGCGCGACACCGGCGAGTGCGGAGGCCGACAGGTAGACGGCCTGTTCGAGCATCGCTCCGGGCGCGGCCGCCAGTTGCTGCAGGGCGAGCATCGCGGCGCAGGTCACCGCGTACGCGGCCGCCGCCGAGCCGGCCGACTGCGCGTGCTGGCGCCGGGTCGCGCGCCCGCCCGCGCCGAAGGTGAAGCGTGCGTGCAGTTCGGTGGCGAGGAGCGTGGAGACCACGGTGATCAGGGCGTTGGCCAGGATCCAGGGCGTCCAGGAGGCGAGGGCCGTCACGGCGAAGCTGGAGGCGAGCCCCACCCCGCCGCCGCAGAGCACGAAGCGGGCGAAGGCGGTGCAGGCTCCGGGCTCGGTCTGCTTCCGGCTCTGCGCTGTCCCCATGATCCGCCCCCGTCGATGGCCACCCCACGAACCGCCCATGCGGTTTCCGACGAAGGAAACGCTACGTTGCCTTCAGCATTCAAGCAACACGACAGTTGCGCGGAAGTGCCATTTGTGCAGCTCATAGCAATATTTTCATTGCAATGGACTCTGGATCGAATGCAACGCCTGCTGCGCGTTCGTTGCACTCACCTGACGGTGAACGCTCTGCCGGAGGTCCGGCGGGGGCTGCCCGCCGGACCGTCGGCTACCGGTTGTCCCAGTCGAGGCGCAGAACGGCGAGGTCGTCGGTGTGACGGCCGGCGTTCAGGGCGTGGGTCTCCTGGATGACGAGGTCCACGTGGGCGGCCGGATCGGTCGGCGGCAGCTTTCCGATCAGGGTGAGCAGCCCCTCGACGCCGAGGCGCTCGCCCATCGTGCCGTTGTGGCCCTCGGTCAGGCCGTCGGTGTAGAGGGTCAGGGCCGCGTTGGCCGGGAGCGGGACGACCGTGGAGGGCCAGTCGCGCAGCCCCGGCAGGAGGCCCAGGGCGATGCCGTGGGTGGCGGTCAGCTCCCGGGTGCCCTCCGCCGTGGTGAGGAGGGGTTCGTGGTGACCGGCGAGATGGAGGGTGGCGGTCGCCGCGTTCTGGTCGAGGGTGAGGAGGGTGCAGGTGGCGAACATGGACGGGCCGCCGCGCTCGGCGACGAGGATGCGTTCCATCAGGTGGAGCAGGTCGCCGCCCCGGTGTCCGCCGAGGACGAGGGAGCGCCAGGCGATGCGCAGGAGGACGCCGAGTGCGGCGGCGTCGGGCCCGTGCCCGCTGACGTCCCCGACGACGGCGTGCAGCAGTCCGTCGTCACCCTCCACGACGTCGAGGAAGTCCCCGCCGAGCAGGGCCGTCGTGACGCCGGGGAGGTAGCGGGTGGTCACCGTCACCCGGGAGGTGTCGAGGATCGGCGGGGGCAGCAGGCCGCGCTCCAGGCGGGCGTTCTCCTCCGCCCGCAGGCGGACGGCCTGGGCCTCGATGTTGGCGCGTTCGGTCTGGCTGCGGTAGACGGCGTAGCGCACCGTCCGGCGCAGCACGTCGGCCACGACCATGCCCTTGACGAGGTAGTCCTGGGCGCCGGCGGCCATCGCCTCGGTGCCCGCCCGGGCTTCGGACAGCCCGGTCAGGACGACCACGGCCGTGTGCGGGGCCAGCGCGCGGACGGCGGTGAGCGCGGCGGTGCCGGACGCGTCGGGCAGGTGCAGGTCGAGGAGGATGCAGTCGACGGGGCTGGTGGCCAGCACCGTGCGGGCCGCGGCCAGCGTGGCGCTGACGGTCAGCTCGAAGCGCAGTTCCGTGTCGTGGAGGAGTTCCTCCACGAGCAGGGCGTCGCCCTCGTCGTCCTCGATGAGGAGGATGCGGTAGACCGGTTCGTCGGAGGCCGCCCCGGTGGCGGCTGCCAGGGCCGCGGTCATCGTGCCGGCTCCACGCCGACGCGGGTGGCTTCCCGCAGCTCGGGACCGTCCGCGATCTCGGGGGCCTCGGAGGCGAGGGTGAAGGTGATCCGGGTCCCGTCCCGGTACTCGGGGTCGACCGCGATGGTGCCGCCGTGGAAGTCGACGATCTTCTTGCACAACGCCAGGCCGATGCCGCTCCCGTTGTAGGCGTCCTTGGTGTGCAGCCGCTGGAAGATCACGAAGACCTTCTCCGCGAACTCCGGCGCGATGCCGATGCCGTTGTCGGTCACCGCGAACCGCCACAGCTCCCCCTCCCGCTCGGCCGAGACGTGGATCTTCGGCTCCCGGCCGGGCCGGCGGAACTTGACGGCGTTGCCGATCAGGTTCTGCCAGAGCATCCCCATCTGGGTGGGGTCGGCGACCAGCGTCGGCAACGGGTCGTGGGTGACGAGCGCGCCGGCCTCCTCGATACCGACGCTGAGCGTGGCCAGGGTCTGCTCCAGCGTCGCGGTCAGGTCGACCTCCTTGTGGGCGTGGTGGAGCCGCCCCACGCGGGAGAAGTCGAGGAGGTCGTTGATGAGGGTCTGCATGCGGTTGGCGCCGTCGACCGCGAACCCGATGTACTGGTCCGCCTTCGCGTCGAGTTGCCCGCCGTACCGCCGCTGGAGGAGCTGGGTGAAGCTGGAGACCTTGCGCAGCGGCTCCTGCAGGTCGTGGGAGGCCACGTAGGCGAACTGCTCCAGCTCGGTGTTGGAGCGCTGGAGCTCGGCCGCCTGCGCGTCCAGGCGCAGGCGGGCCTCCTCGGTGAACGCGAGCTCCTGGACCAGGCGCCGGCGCATGGAGTCGATCTCACTGCTCAGCCGGCGCAGGTCGGCGGGGCCGACGGACGCGATGGGGTGGTCGAAGTCGCCGCCGGCGACGGCACGGGCGTCGGCCCCGAGCCGTTCCAGCGGAGTGGTGATGCCGCGGCGCAGCCCTTCGAAGATCAGCACCGTGAGGACCACGATCACCAGGGCGATCGCGGTGAAGATCCAGTTCCTCAGCTCCATGATGCGCGTGAGGTCGTCCCGCGCCTCGACCCGGTCCGCGCGCAGCCGCTCCTGCTGCCTGAGGAGCGCCGACCTCGCCGCGTCGAAGGTGCTCTTGCCCTCCGCCGCCCGTTCGACGACCAGCGGTGACGGTGCCCCGGACGGCGAGGCCGCGGTCGGCCGGGCGATCCTCTCCTGCCACGTCGAGATCAGCCCCTCGACCTCGGCCAGGTCGACGAGGGCGTCGTCGTCGTCCCGGAGCAGGACCGCGAGTCGTGCGACGTGGGTCTCCTGCTCGGTGATTCCCTGCCGGTAGGGTTCGAGGAACTCGGGGTTGCCGGTGAGCCCGTACCCCCGGATGCCGGTCTCCTGGTTGAGCAGGGCCGACTCCAGCCGGAACGCCGTGGTCACCGCGGGCGACTTGACGTCCACGAGGTCCTCGCTGATCGACGCCGTCCGCTCCAGCACCCACGCTCCGGTCACACCGAGAAGGCCCAACACCACCAGGGAGACGGCCGCACCCACCCGCAGCCATCGCCTGGTCGTCCACGTGGAAAACCTCCGCGTCCGCGGCGGCCTGTCGTAGCCGGTCATCCTCTGAGCTCCTCCGGTGTGGCGGCCGCGTCCAGCGGCGCAGCGCTCACTGTAGAGGGCATCCGACAACGCTTGTTGTCGCGGGGTCAATCAGGGGCCTAGAGTGCGGATATGTCTGGCAAGAACTTCGTCCTGCGGACCACTCCGCAGGAGACGGCAGCGGTCGCGGACGCCGCGGTCGCCCACCTTGCGCGGCGTCTTGCTCTTCAGCTGCTGGAAGACCCCTCGCCGCCTGCGACGGACGGCCCGGCACGGTCGCTGAGCCTGCTGCACCTGCTGGACCACCTCCAGCAGGCCACAGTACGGCTCCAGCAAGAGGCGGCCGCCGCCGCCGCCGGCGCGGGCGCCGGCTATCCCCAGCTCGGTGCCGCCTGCGGCATGACCCGCCAAGGCGCCCGCCGCCGGTGGCCGGGGCTCTTCCCCCACTCGAACGACAACCCTGCGGAGCAACCGATGATGACCTCTCCCGCCCGTCCCTTCGACGTCCTGCTCGTCGAGGACGACGTGGCCGACGCCATGCTCATCGAGGAGGCCCTCACCGAGCGGGGTACCCGCAACCTGATCCAGGTCACCGACGGGCTCGCCGCACTGGAGCACCTGCGCGCGCCCGACAGTGTACGCCCCGACCTCATCGTCCTCGACCTCAACATGCCCCGGATGAACGGCCGGGACCTGCTGAAGGTCCTGAAGGCCGACGAGGACCTGCGGACCATCCCCGTCGTCGTCCTCACCACCTCCTCGGCCCCGGACGACGTCACCGGCGCGTACAGCAGCCACGCCAACGCCTACGTGACCAAGCCCGTCAACCTGGAGGAGTTCGAGCGGGCCGTCCAGACCATCGACGCCTTCTACCTCGACACCGCCACCCGTCCGCCCCGCGCGTAGGCGCTCCCGCCAGCGCCGTCCACGCCGACGCCGTCCGCCGGTTCCCGAGCGGGCGGAGTGGCCCGTACGCCGCCGGGTAGGAGTGGAGCCGGGGGTGGTGGACATGGTGTCCGACGGCGTGTGGCAGGTGCTCGTGGAGGAGGAGTCCAAGAACACCTGGGGGGAGGACGACCATCGATGGGGCCTGGCCGCCCGGCACCCGGCCCGCGACGCGGCGAACGCTCACGAACTGGCGGAAAGCCTGGCGCGGTCGTACGTGCCGAGCCTGCTGTCGGAGCGCAAGCCGTACCGCAGGCTGGTGTACCGGCTCGGCGGGGGCGCCTGGCTGGTCGCGCTGGAGTCGCACTCAGGCACGCTGCACGTCCGGATCGGTGTGGCCGAGCTGGTCGAGGTGATCGACCACCAGCCGCCCAAGCGGCGCACCCTGAAACAGTTCCTCGACCCGGAGTGACGATCGGCACGTGACACCTTCGAGCCTGGCGGAGCAGTGCGCCGGCGCAGAAGTCCGCACGTGGCAGTTCGGCGGCCGGCCGTCCTGGACGGCGACGCCGTCTCGGGGCGCCCGGCAGACGGCCCAGGGGCCGGGCCGCCTGCCGCGCCGAGGTCGGGCCAGGTGCTACCGGCGCCACACGAACACTCCGGGCGACGTCTCCACGGTCTCTCGCGGGAACACCCCGGACACGCGCGCGAGGAGGGCTCGCTGCTCCTCGACCCACCCGGCCGCCGGGGCCAGAGGGAGCTTGACCACCACTCCCGAGGACTCGGGATCGGCGACCGACACCCACATTCCGCCGTTCCGTGTCGGCTGGACGGTCAGCTCCGGACCGCGTCCCGAGTCCGGCCAGGAGGCGCTCCGCCCGCCGGCGAGCTCGCCGAGCTTCCTCTCCCGGTCCTCGACGTCGTCCGGGGTCAGCACCACCGGGAGGCAGCCGTGGACGACCTCGGTAGTGATCACGATCTCGCAGTCGAGCCAGTCGTGACCCAGGAGAGCGCCCGGAGCACTCCGGCCCGTCACCCGCACGCCGACGCTCTGGCCACCGAGCCCGGGGCGGTCGGCCAGGCGGATCAGGTCGACGGACTCGGTCTCCTCCACGACAGCTCTCTTCCCTGCGGCGACATCGGCCCCGGCATCCTCTCCCGGCACACCGACCGGGGTGGACGGCGGGGCCCGGGCAGCGCGGGGACACCCCGAGGCGGTGCCGGACCGGGGCGACCGGTGACACGGGTGGCGTGACCCGCAGTGCCCGCTGTCCGCCGCGGGCGGCGACGGTCGAGCGGGCCGCATGCGACGCCCGGTTCTCCCCCGGCCGATTCAGCACCCCGCCCCATTGGCGACCGCGCGGCCTGCCACGGGCGGGCGGCTCGCGGGATTCCTCGGTGAATACCGGGCGGCCGTAATTCGGAGCACCCCGTTCCGGTTTTTCGCGGCCGTTCGGCCGGCCCGCGGTCGGGTTTCGATCCTTCGCCCCGCCGCCATCCTCGAATATCGGAATCCACTATTCCGGATTCACCGGGATTCCCGCCCCCGCGCACTTCCCCGGCGGCGTCCGACAGAACGGATCGAATCCGACCCGGATCTTTTCGAGCCGGCCGCCATGTCCATGGCCGACCTTTTCGCCCCATAACCTTTTCCTGGAGGCCATGGAGGTCGAACCGGGATGAAGCCGCGTGAAATCGGCGGAACCGCGGCCGGCAAGAGGCACACGCCGCAGGATCCCCCCTCCAGGGCCGTCACGGCACGACGACCTCCCCCACCCGCACCCCCTTCCACCGAAGCCCGCGCAACGGCGCAGCGGGGACGGCGCAGCGGTTACGACAGACCCTGCGAACGCCGTGACGGCCCTGGGGCCGGCCGGCCGTCGGGGCACGGCCGCGACGGGACTCCCCTCCGAGCCGCTCCGGAAGCCGCTCCGTGGAGCCTCCGGATATGCCGTGGAATTTCCGGCGCCCGCGCCGGGACCGCCACTGCCACCCGGACCGCGTGATTCTTCCGCACTGCGGGCTAATCAGTGCGGGGCATATCCCCCGAAGCGGATCAGGTGTGGTCCAACAAGAAACAGGGGAACAACGGTCCGAATCCCCCGGCGACCGGATCCCGGGCGTCTCACAGTAGGACGTGAAATATTCTCAAACCCCACGTCAGCGGGTCGGCGACGGTTGAGACGTCTCAAGGAGGCCGGTTTCCCTTGGATCGACCCCACCCCTGGGGCAGAGTCGTCAATCGCCGGGCGGAAATCGGCCCGGACATGGCCAGGCAATGACCTCGCTCCCGATAGCGGGAGCGCGGGTAATTCCTTGTCCACCCACTGAAAGGCAGTGACATGACAAAGAAGATGGCGGCCGCCGCGCTGGCCGCGGTCACCCTCGGCACGGTGCTCCTGGGCACCGCCGGACCGGCTCTCGCGAGCAGCGGCGGCTGCGTCACCGGCGACGCGTGCGTCTACTACAGCCCCAACCTGCAGGGCGCCAAGTTCGGCAAGGGCGAGGGCGGCAACTACGACGGCTACTTCGGTGGCGGCGGGGCCGGCAACGGCCAGGCCGTCGTGAACAACGCCGCCTCCGTGCAGAACCTCGACCACTCGTGGAACCTGCGCGTCCACTACCGCGAGTACAGCATCCGCAACACCGGCCCGAACCAGTACGTGCCCCACGACCAGTGGGTGAACCTGGGCGCGGTGCCGTGGAACGGCGGCTCGGTCAACATGCGCAACAACAACCACTCGCAGAGCTGGGAGCGCTGACCCCGCCCTGACCGGGTGCCGGGCCCCCTCCCCGGGGGGCCCGGCACCCGGACCGGCCCCACCCCCGAACGCCCGCACCACCCAGCGGGCCGGTTCCCGAGGAGCCCGCCATGACGTCCCTCCGCCGTTCGCTGCCCGCCCTGCTGCTGGTCCCCCTGTTCCTCCTCGCCGGCTGCGCCTCGCGCCCCGCCGCTACCGAGGCCGCGCCCACCTCCTCCCTCGCCCCGATGGAGCCGCCGGCGATCGGGGACGTCCCCCTGCTGAGCCGGGTGGACGACCGGACGCTGCCCATCGAGGCCTACCTGCTGAGCGGGGAGCAGTTCCGGCAGTACGACGCGGCGCAGACCGTGCTGGTCGCCCGATGCGTGCGGGGGTTCGGTCTCTCCTACACCCGCCCGGACGGAGCCGGGGCGTCCGCCGAGACCCAGACCACCCACCGGTACGATCCGATCGAGATCGCCGACGTCACGGTGAACGGCTACCACTCGCCCGACCCCGACCGCGGGAAGAAGCCGGCCGGAGCGCCCTCCCTGAGTGCCGACCTCACCACGGTGCTCGGCTCCGGCCTCGGGCCGGACGGCAAACCCGCCCCGGGATCCGCCTCCACGCTCCGCGGGAAGCCGCTCCCGCCCGGCGGATGCATCGGGGCCGCGCAGAAGGAACTGACCTCGCGCGGCGGGACCGGCCGGGACGCCGACGTAGCGGTGGGGATCAACTACGAGGGCTTCGAGCGCTCGATGAAGGACACCCGGGTCAAGGCCGCCTTCCAGGACTGGTCACGCTGCATGGCCGACCGCGGCCACTCCTACGCCACGCCCGGGGACGCCCTGAAGGACCCGCGGTGGGCGGCCACCGCCAGGGCGACCGCGGAGGAGATCGCCACGGCCACCGCCGACGTCGAGTGCAAGGCCCGGACCAACGTGGTGGGGACGTGGTTCACCGTCGAGACCGCGTACGAGAACGAGCTGATCCGGCGGCGCCTGCCGGAGCTGACGGCGGTGAAGGCGGACAACGAAGCCATGCTGGAACTCGCCCGGTCCGTGACGGCCTCCGGCAGCTGAGACGGCGCCGGGGGCCGCACCGTCCGGCCGCACCTTCCCGGTGGCCCGTCGACCGGTCCCGGCCCTCGATCGGCGAGGATGGCCGCCATGACGAGTGCGAACGCCGAGCTGCCGGAACTGCCCGACCTCCCCGACCTTCTCAAGCGGGCCGGTTTGGAGACCGTCGGCGACCGGTCGGACCCGGAGGCCCTGACACCGTCGGCCGCCTGGCGTCCCGTGCTGTCCGGCGAGGTCGAACCCGCCACGACCGTACGACTCGACCGTCCCGACGCCGTCGTCGCACTGAACGCGCGGTGGCACCGGTTCGCCATCGAGCACGGAATCCTCGGCGCGGACGGCGAGTTCCTGATCGACGTCCCCGGCTCGTCCGGCAGTTGCGGCTGCCGCCACTGGACCAGGGTGCGCCTCACCGAGGACTGGGACCTCGCCGGCGTCCTGGGCGCCCCCCGCGGGCGGCCCGCCTTCCTGACGGCCTCGCCGGACGGCGGCACCCTGCTCGGTGTGACCTCCGAGGACGCGATCGCCCGGCTGGTCGCCGTGGAGCGGGTCCGTGAGCGTCAGGAGACCTCCGCCGCGCGGGAGGTCACCGAGACGGCCGAGGAGCGCGCCGCCGCCTGGACGTCCCTGGTCGACGGCCCCGGACCGTCCGAGGCGCTGGGCCGGGCGTGGACCGACGGCCTCGGCCGCAACCCCGCCCTGCCCGAGGACCTGTACGAGGACCTGGTGGATCGCACCGGGTGGATCCTCTACCGCCGGATGCCCGCGAAGGCCCTGGCGAAGGCACTCGGCCACCCCGACCGAGCCATCCGCATCTCCACCCTCGAACACCAACCCGGCCTGGGCCCCGAACACTGGGCCCAGGTGCTCCGGGACGCGGGATCCACCCGGACCCGTTGGGTCGTCACCATGCTGGCGGCGGAGTGGGGCAGGGAACTCCCCCCGGCCACCTGCCGACAGCTCGCGTCCGACCCCCAGGCCCGAGTCCGCGCCGAGGCCGCCCGGCTGCCCGGGCTTCCCGCCGACCTGCTCGCCGACCTAGCGGCCGACCCCGACCCGACGGTCCGGGCCGCCGCCTGCCGCCGGGCCTGGCCCCACCTGGACGGCCCGGCCCGCGAGGTGCTGCTCACCGACCCCGACGGCAGGGTCCGCACCCACGCGCGGCACCGGCACCACATCGACCACCCCCTCACCCGCGCCGTGTTCGACGCCGAGGACGGCCTGGACACCGACGCACTGCAGACCTGCCGACTGGACCGCGACCTCGCCGGGCACCTGGCCCGCCACGGCGCCGCGAACCAGCGCCGCGCCCTCGCCGACAACCCTCGACTGGACCCTGACCTGGTCGACCTGCTCGGCCGAGACCCCGACGAGGCCGTACGCCACCGGGTGGCCCTGCGCCACGACCTCACCGAGGAACAACGCGCCGCCGTCGTGGTCGCGTTCGACCCATCGGCCCATTCGTCGGCACTCGACTGGGTCGTGGCACTGCACGAGGATCCCGACGCCATGCGCCGGCTGGCCGCCTCCGGCCACCCGCTGATCCGGCGGAGCGTCGCCCGGGCCCGCCGCCTTCCGTCCGACGTGGTCGATCGCCTCGCCCGTGACGAGGACCGCGTGGTCCGGCTCTTCCTCGCCGAGTCCTGCGACGACGCGCCGGCCGACATGCTGATGAGCGTGTGGCAGTGGTGGACCGGCAGCCTCACCCGTCCCGACCGACCGCTCGGCCACCCCAATTTCCCCCGCACCGACCTGCTGCGCCACGCCGACGACCCGAATCCGCGGATGCGGAGGCTCGCGCTGGAGGACCCGGCCTCGACAGCCGGGCTG
Organism: Kitasatospora sp. NPDC058406; assembly: GCF_042722765.1. Taxonomy (NCBI): domain Bacteria; kingdom Bacillati; phylum Actinomycetota; class Actinomycetes; order Kitasatosporales; family Streptomycetaceae; genus Kitasatospora; species Kitasatospora sp. NPDC058406. The sequence goes on along the minus strand of NZ_JBHXKE010000085.1, from coordinate 2,214 downwards.
GTCGAGCGGTTCAGCCGGGACGCCGACCCGGAGGTGCGGTACCGGGCCGCCACCGACCCGCGGCTCGGGGCTGCCTCGGCGGTCAGGCTGCTCGACGACCCGAACCGGCACATCCGGCAGGCCGCCGCTGCCCACCCCGGGCTACCGGCACGGGTCCTGGTCCGGCTGCTGCTGGACTCCTGCACCGCGGCCGAGGCCGCCGCCCAGCCCGCACTCCCGGCCGAGGTCATGCGCCGGATGGCGGCCGGTCCCACCGGCGGCCCCCTGTCGTGACGGCCCGCGTCGCCGATCCCGAGCGCCCTGCAACCCTCCGGGCCCGGCCCCGCCGACGCCCTGACGCGGCGTCGGCGGCCCTGGCGCCGGCTCCGCACCCGGCGGGCCCCTCCGGGCCCGCGACCACGGTCCTGGTGCCACCGGGAGTTTGAGCCCGGCGGTTCGGGCAAGACGGGCCCTCGGCAGGCCACCCGGCGCGGAGCCGGGCAGGGCAGCACCGAGGGAAGGGACCCGGAGAATGGAAGCCGGCTACATCGCCATCGCCGCACTGCTCGTGCTGGCCGCACTGCTCGCGGTCGTGCTGCCACGACTGCGCTCCCGCAGGCTGCATGCCCGCTTCGGACCCGAGTACGACAACGCCGTGCTGGGCCACGACGGGCAGGTCCGGCTCGCCGAGCAGGAGCTCTCCGATCGGATCTCCCGCCACCGGAGCCTGCGGATCACCCCGCTCGACGCCGCCGACCGCGATCGGGCGGCGGCCGAACTCCAGGGCCTCCAGGCGCTGTTCGTCGAGGACCCGCTGCGCGCGGTCGCCGAGGCCGACAGCCTGCTCGACACGGTGCTCGGCCGCATGGGGTACCCGGAGAAGGGCCGGCTGGAAGCCGTCTCCGTCGACCACCCCGCCGCGCTCGCCCGCTACCGCACCGCCCGCCGGACGCTGGTCCGCGCCCAGGGCGGCGAGGCCGGCGACAGCGAGGCACTGCGAATGGCCCTGATCGCGGTCCGCGACCTCGCCCAGGAGCTGCTGCACCGGACCCGCCAGGGCGCACTCGCGACGCGCTGACGCCCCGCACCCGACGCACTCCGCGCCCCGCGCGCTCCGTTCCCGACGCACCCGAAGCACTCGAAGCACTCGAACGAGGAGGACCGTCATGACGGACACCCGGCACACCCATCGCGCTCCCGCCCTGCCCGCGGAGCCGCCCACCGCCGTACCGGACGTGCCCCCGACTCACGCCGCCCCGCCCGCCGCACCCGGCACGGCCCCCGACGGCCGGGCCCGGCTCGCCGTCGCGCAGACCCCGGTGCACCTGCCGCACGACGCACCCGACCACACGCCGGGCCGCGCACCGGAGCAGGTCCCCGGGGGGACCCCGGCCGGGCCGGACCGCCCGGCCGCAGGCGCCGCACCCGCCGAGCACGTACGGCCCGCGCACGACCGGCCCGCGCACGGTGCGGCACCCGCCCACGACGTGGCCGCCCGCAGTACCGACGCCGCCGCGGCTCCGGCCGGGGCCATGACGAAGGCCGACCCCGGTCCGCAGACCGGCGCCCACACCGCCACGCACGCCGGAGCCCACGGCGCCGCCCGGCCGACCCCCGGCGGCTGGCTGGACCGGCAGCGGGTCGAGGTGATCGCCGCCGAGTGGGGCGCCGTGCAGGCCGGGTTCGTCGACGACCCCGCCGGCGCCGTCACCCGTGCCGACGACCTGATCGGCCGGACCGCCGACCAGGTGGCCGAGGCGGTGGCGCAGCGCCGCGCGGCCCTGCGCCCGATGGTCGACGCGGCCGCCAAGGGATCCGGCGGGTCCGGCACCGGGGCCGGGTCGACCGAGGAACTCAGGCTCGCCATGCGGGACTTCCGCAGCGTCCTGGACCGCCTGATCGCCTCCTGACCGGACACCGGTCAGCTCGGAGAAAGGACAGACCTGTGGGAATCGGCGGATGCATCATCCTGTTCGCGGCCGGCGCCATCCTCACGTTCGCCGTCGACTGGGAGCTCTCCGGTGTGAACGTGGACGTGGTCGGCATCATCCTGATGGTCGCCGGACTGCTCGGAATCGCGGTCTACGCCCGGGCGCTGCGCCGCCGGCGGGCGCTCGGCGGCTCGCGCGTGGTCCAGGAGCCCATGGTCGAGGAGCGACGCTACTTCGACGGTCCCTGAACCCGCGGTTCCGGGACACCTGGGCAAGCCGACGGTTGACGGCGCACCCCTACGGC
>NZ_JBHXKE010000084.1:0-34620 GCF_042722765.1 Kitasatospora sp. NPDC058406 | reverse complement strand
GGTCCGGCGCCCCCTCGGGGTCTTGCTGGGCTCTGTGGCCGGAAGGCCTGCGGCCGCTACTTCTTCTCCTTGCCGCCGCCGTACGGCAGCGCGGCCAGAGCGGCGATGATCACGAAGGACGCGATCGGGAGCACCACGAACAGACCGAGGGTCTGGGCGACGCTCAGGCCGCTACCCGGGTCGTCGCCGTCGTCCCTGGTGAGGGCCATGGCGGGCGACGACAGCAGCATCATCAGCGTGACCGTTGCGGTGACCGCGCCGGCTCGCAAAGCGTTCCTCTTGTCCACGATGCCAACTTACCCGCCACTTACGAGGGGCCGCTCGGCGGGGTCGGCCTTTCGGGCCCGGGCCCGGTCTGCTGCCCGACGGTCCGCAGCAGGTCAGCCAGGGCACCCGCGGCCGGAGCGGCGGCCAGCGCGTCCAGCGTGACCGGCCGGCCGGAGCCGTCCGCGACCGGAAGCCGCCAGTTCGGGTACTGGTCCCACGTGCCCGGCAGGTTCTGCGGGCGCGGATCGCCCACCACGTCCGGCAGCCAGACCCCGACCAGCTCGGCCGGGGTGTCCGCCAGGAAGCGGTACAGCGCGGTCGCCGAGAGCGGCTCGTCCTCCCCCAGCAGGCCCAGCCGGGCCAGCTCGGCCCGCCAGTCGGCCAGCTCGGCCGCCGCCTCCGCCTGCTCGTCGCCGAGCGCCCTGGCCAGCAGGCCGAGCCGGTGCCGCAGCTCCACGTGCTCGCCCGACAGCCGGGCGGCCGTCGACGGCAGGTCGTGCGTGGTCAGCGTCGCCAGGCTGCCCGGGCGCCAGCGCCCGGGCGGCAGGATCTCGCCCTTCGCCTGCCAGTCCCGTTCGAACCAGAGCACCGAGGTGCCCAGCACCCCGCGGGCCGCCAGTTCCTCGCGCACACCCGGCTCCACCGTGCCCAGGTCCTCGCCGATCACCGCCGTGCCGGCCCGGTGCGCCTCCAGCGCCAGCACCCCGAGCATCGCCTCGGCGTCGTAGCGGACGTAGGCGCCCTCGATCGGCGCGTGCCCGGCCGGCACCCACCAGAGCCGGAACAGGCCCATGACGTGGTCGATCCGGATCGCGCCGGCGTGCCGGGCGGCGGCGCGGATCAGCTCGGCGAACGGCGCGTAGCCGGCCTCCGCCAGCGCGTCCGGGCGCCAGGGCGGCAGGCCCCAGTCCTGGCCGTGCGCGTTGAAGGCGTCCGGGGGCGCGCCGACCGAGATGCCGGTGGCGAGGACGTCCTGCAAGGCCCACGCGTCGGCGCCGTCCGGGTGGACACCGACCGCGAGGTCGTGGACCAGGCCCACCGGCATGCCGGCGGTGCGGGCCGCCTGCTGGGCGTGCGCGAGCTGCCGGTCGACCTGCCAGGCCAGCCAGCGGTGGAAGCCGACCCGGTCGGCCGACTCGGCGGCCTCGCGGGCGACGTGCGGGGAGTCCGGGTGGCGCAGCCCCTTCGGCCAGGCGTGCCGGTCGGCGCCGTGCTTCTCGGCCAGGGCGTTCCAGACCGCGTACCGCTCCAGCCACGCGCCCTCGCGGGCCCGGTACGCCTCGAAGGCGGCCCGCCGGACCGCGCCGTGCTCCGCCGCGTACCGCTCGAACCGCGCGTACAGCAGCTCCAGCGCGCGGCGCTTGAGCGCCCACACCCCGTCGCGGTCGATCAGGCCGTCGTGCTGCAGCACCTCGGCCCGCAGGCGGGCGGCGCGCAGGACCAGCCCGTCGGCCTCGGCGCGGTCCTCGCCGGTCAGGTAGGCGTACTCGGGGACCGCCTCGACCCGCAGGTGGACGGGGTCGGCGAAGCGGCGGGACGACGGGCGGTAGGGCGACGGGTCGGACGGGACGGCGGGCAGGGCCGCGTGCAGCGGGTTGATCTGCAGGAAGCCCGCGCCCAGGCCGGCGCCGGCCCACTGGGCGAGGTCGGCGAGGTCCGCGAGGTCGCCCATGCCCCAGGAGCGGTCCGAGAGCACGGAGTACAGCTGGGCGAGGAAGCCCCAGCTGCGGCCGGGCAGCGCGGGGAGCCGCTCGGGGGCGACGATCAGGTGGGCGGTGCCGGTCCGCCGCTCGTCCCCGGTCCGCCCGGGGATCTCGGCCCGCAGGACGTGACGGCCGAGCGGCAGGTCGGCGGGGAGCCAGTGGGCGTGGCCGCGCGGGAGGTCCCAGCGGCCGCCGTCCTCCAGCTCGACGGTCAGCCGCGCGTCGGCGGGCACGTCCAGTGCGGTCCGCCGGCCCGCCCGGACCACCACGGTCGGGGGCAGCAGGCGGGCGCGCTGTTCGGTGCGGTGGTGCTCCAGCGCGGCCCGGGCGGCGTCGGGGGTGGCCGCGTCCACGCCGAGCGCGGCCAGCACCGCGACCAGCGTCCGTGCGCCCGCCGGCACTCCTCCGGGCCCGTACCGGGCGTCCACTCCGTACGCCTGGGCCAGCGCCACCAGCTCCGGCGGAGGAGGCGGCGCGTCCTGCGCCGGCACCTCCAGGCCGTCGGCTCCGTCACGGTCGAGATAAGCGGCCACTCGCGGCTCCTGCGATGTCTCGGCAACGCCCAGTCAGGACAGCCACAGTCCTACCCGCGTGACGCCCCGGCGACCCTGCGCGACACACGGACCCGGGGGTGGCGCGGGAGCACCGGGTCCGCCGGGGGCGCGCGCACGGGACGTCGGCCGGGCCTGCGTCCCGCTCCGGCGGGCGCGTTCGCGACCGGGGCTTTCGGTGCGGGGGCGAAGGGTTGGAGTCCGGGGTAAATCGGACAAAGTAGTCATACCCGTCGGCGACGTTGACACCGGGAGGGGTAGCTGGTGGGCTTTGGCGCGATGTGGTTCCTGGCGAGGAGGCTCCTGTGCAAGCCCGAGTGTCCGAGGTAGCCGGGCGGCGGCTGCGTCAGCAGCTGGAGCAGAGCCCGGCGCTGCGTGACGTGTTACAGCACCCGGCGGCCCTCGCGGCGCGGCGGGCGACAGCACGGACCTGCCGTCAGCTGGCGCCGAGGACGGCGGACCGGCTGATCGCCGATCTCAAGGGGACGTCTCCGCTGCTGCCGTCGGTGCGCGCCGAGCGCGCGCTGGCCGCGCGGCCCGGGGCACCGAGCCGGCGGACCCTCCAGGTGGCGGCGACGCTGTCGGCGGCGGCCGTGGTCGGCGGACTGCTGGTGAGCGGTCCGGCCGCGTACGCGTACTCGCCGGGACCGGACGTGGTGAGCACCGCGAGCAACGCGGCGCAGACGCCGCTGGGCAACGTGAGCAACCCTCAGGTGTTCCCGCGTCCGCAGGAGATGGGCGTGGCCGGGAAGCCGGTCACCGTGCCGACCGGCGTCACCCTGGTGGTCTCGCCGAAGGCGGACCACGGTGCGGTGGACGCGGTGCACGAGGTGCTGGGCGTGGCCGGGGCCACCGTGATCACCCCGCGGTCGGAGCCCGGCACGCCGGTCGCCGGCGACCTGGTGGTGTACGTCGGCGGGCCCGCCGAGGGCGCGGGCGGCGCGACCGACCGGGTGCTGCGGGAGCTGACCGCGGCCGCGGGCGGCAAGGACACCGCGGCGCCGACCACGGCCGGGATGCCGGCCGGCGGGTACGTGCTGTCGGCCGGTCAGCTGCCGGTGCAGGGCGGCGGGACGTACGGCGTGGTGGTGCTGGCCGGCACCGACGCGGCGGGCACCTTCTACGCCGCGCAGTCGCTGCGCCAGCTGCTGGCCGTCGTCCCGGCCGGGCAGGGGCAGGCGCCGGGTGCGGCCGGTCTCGGGCTGCCGGGCGTCACGCTGCGGGACTGGCCGTCCGGCGCGCCGGTGCGCGGCACCGCCGAGGCGTTCTACGGCACCCCGTGGACCCAGCAGCAGCGGCTCGACCAGCTGGACTTCCTCGGCCGGGCCAAGCAGAACCTCTACCTCTACGCGCCGGGCGACGACCCGTACCGGCTCTCCCGCTGGCGGGACGCCTACCCGCAGGGGAAGGCCGACGACCTGCGGGCCCTGGCCGCCCGGGCCGCGCACAACCACGTGACGGCCGGGTACGCGATCGACCCCGGTCAGTCCTTCTGCTACAGCTCCGCGAAGGACGCGGACGCGCTGGTGGCCAAGCTGGACGGGCTGCGGAAGCTCGGCTTCGGCGCGTTCCAGCTGCAGTTCCTGGACGTCTCCTACGACGAGTGGCACTGCTCCGAGGACCGCGCGAAGTACGGCACCGGGCCGGCCGCCGCCGCCAAGGCGCAGGCCGAACTGGCCGGCCGGGTGCAGGACCGGCTGATCGCCCGCAACCCCGGGCTGGCCGCGCTCTCGGTGGTGCCCACCGAGTACCACCAGCAGGGCGCCACCCCGTACCGGACCGCGCTGGCCGCGGCACTGCCGGCGGGCGTCCAGGTCGCCTGGAGCGGGGTCGGCGTGATCCCGGAGCGGATCACCGGCACCCAGGCCGCCGACACCGCGAGCCTGTACGGGCACCCGCTGGTCACCATGGACAACTACCCGGTCAACGACGCCACCCCGGACCGGCTCTTCCTGGGGGCCTACACCGGGCGCGACACCGAGGTGGCGACCCGTTCGGCCGTCATGCTGACGGGCGCGATGCAGCAGCCGGTCGCCTCCCGGATCGCGCTGGCCACCGCCGGTGACTTCGCCTGGAACCCCGCCGGGTACAAGCCGGAGGAGTCCTGGCAGGCCGCGCTGCGCTCGCTGGCCGGTCCGACCGCCTCGGCCGCGACGCCCGCCGGCGCGGCCCTGGCCGCCGTCACCGCGCTGGCCGGCAACAGCGCCTCGTCGCCGCTCGCCAAGCAGGAGTCCGGCTACCTGCTGCCGCTGCTGGATCGGTTCTGGGCCACCGCCGAGCCGACCTCCGGCGTGGCGCCCGACCTCGCCCGGCTGATCGAGGCGGCCGCCCCGCTGCGGGAATCCTTCGCCGCGATGGCCGGCGCGCAGCAGACCCTCGCCTCGGCGCCGGCCACCGCCCAGCTGGCCGCCGAGTCCGCCTCCTGGCTTGCTCCGCTGCGCGACTACGGCCTGGCCGGACAGGCGGCCGTGGACATGCTGGTCGCCCAGCGGGGCGGCGACGGCGGGGCCGCCTGGAAGGCCAGGGTCGAGCTGAACAAGCTCCGCGAGCAGCTCGGCCAGAGCCCGGCGACGGTCGGCGCAGGCGTGCTCGGCCCGTTCCTGGAGCGGGCGCTGCGGGCCGCCGACACCTGGGCCGGCGTGCTCGACGGCGGCGTCACCCCGACCACCACCCTGGGCACCGCGCACGACCACCTCCCCGCGCTGATGACCGACGGTGTCGCCGACACGTTCTACTGGAGCTCGGCGCCGCCGCAGCCCGGCGACTCGGTCGGTCTGGACCTCGGCGACGGCCGCCCGGTCGGCAGCGTCACCGTGCTGATGGGCTCCTGGGGCAACGGCCCGGACGGCCAGAACGCGCTCGACGACTACCTGCGCGAGGGCGTGCTGGAGTACTCCACCGGCGAGGGCGGCTGGAAGCGGCTGGCCCAGGTGAAGAACCAGAAGTCCGTCTCCGCCCAGCTGCCCGCCGGGACCGTCGTCCGGGCGGTCCGGCTGCGTGCCACCTCGGCGCAGAAGACCGCGGTCGCGGTGCGCGAGTTCTCGGTCACCGCGCCGGACGAGGCACCGGCCAGCGTCTCCGGCGGCCCGGCCGCACTGCCCGGCTCCTCGGCCGCCGCGGTGCTGGACGGCAACCCGGACACCGCCTACCGGGCGGCCACCGCGCCGACCTCGCTGGACGAGCCGCTCACCGTCGAGCTGGGCGCCGCCCGGCCGCTGGACCGGCTGACCATCCTCACCGACCCGAACGTGCGTGCCTCCGCCGCCGTCGCGGTCCGGCGCGCGGACGGCAGCTGGGCGGAGATCGGCACCATACAGCCGGGCTGGAACGAGCTGTCGGCCGGCGGGCTGCCCGCCGACGCGTTCCGCCTGGCCTGGAAGCCGGGCGGGCAGCCTCCGGTGGTCAACCAGGTGATCCCCTGGTACGCGGACGCCCCGGCGGCCCGGCTCAGCCTGGCCGACACGGCGGTCGACGCGGTCATCGGGGCCGGCGCGCCCGTCCAGGCCCGGGCCACCGTCGAGGCCGGCCGGCCGGAGGGGGTGACCGGCGAGCTGCGGACGGAGGTGCCGGCCGTCGCCAAGGGGCTGACCGTGACGCCCGCGACCGGTGTGAGCGTGCCGCGCGGCGGCCGGGTCGGCGTCCCGCTGCTGGTCACCGCGGGGCCGGACACGCCGTCGGGCACCTACCAGGTACCGGTGGTGTTCGTGACCGGGCAGACCAGCATGCGGCAGGTGCTCCAGGTGCACGTGGTGCCGCCGACCGGCGGGCCGGACCTGGCGATCACCGCCGAGGCGACCTCGTCGGCCGACGAGACGCCGCACTTCCCCGCCTCGGCCGTGGCCGACCAGGATCCGAAGAGCCGGTGGTCCTCGCCGGCCGCCGACGACGCCTGGGTGCAGCTGGAGCTGCCGCGGGCCGTCCACCTGGGCTCGGCGGTGCTGCACTGGCAGGCCGCGTACGCCGCCGCGTACAAGATCCAGGTCTCGGCGGACGGCCGTTCCTGGACCACCGTGGCGACGGTGGAGGACGGCAGGGGCGGCAACGAGACGGTGCGGTTCGACGCGCCGGGGGCGAAGTACCTGCGGGTGCAGGGCGTGGCCCGGGCCACCAAGTACGGCTACTCGCTCTGGGGCGTCGAGCTGTACGCCGTCGCCGCGGCGGGGGCGACCCCGCCGGTGACACCGCCCCTCACGCCGCCGGTGACGCCTCCGGGCGGGCAGCCCGGCGGTGGCGGCCAGCAGGGCGGCGGACAGCAGGGCGGCGGACAGGCCGGCGGACAGCCGACCACGGTGCCGACCGCCCCGGCGACCACCCCGGCGCCGTCCGCCACGCCCACCGGGCCGACTCCGGCCCCGTCCGGCTCGACCGGCGCTCCGACGGGTCCGCCGGCGAAGCCGTAGCGGGGGTGCCGGACCGGGCGCGGGTTCCTGCGCCCGGTCCGCCCCCGCGGGCACGCACGGCCGCCCGGGCACGGGCACGCGGGGCCTGCGTGCGCACGGTGGGCGGGAGGGCGGCCGGGCCCGGCAACGCGGCGGGCCGCCGCGCTCCCCGTTTGCGGGGTGCGTGGCGGCCCATGAGGCGTACCGGGAAATCTGTCGGGCAAGCCCTTGTGGAGCGGTGGTCAGGCGGAGAGCGGTTCGGGCTGCTCACCGCGGCGGACGGGTGCGGAGTGGGCCGAGTGGGCCGAGTGGGCCGAGTGCGCCCGGCCGAGCGGCACCGGATGGGTGGCCTCGGTATGGTCGTGGTGTTCGTACTCGCCCCACTGCGGGGCGCGCAGCTGGTCGCCGCCGCCGTACGGCTCCAGGTAGGGCCGCCAGCGCGGATCCTTGATCCCGGTGCCGATGATCCGCCAGGCCAGGCCGGACGGCGGGGCCGGCGGGCGCTTCATCCGCCAGCCGAGTTCGGTGAGGTGGCGGTCGGCCTTGGTGTGGTTGCAGCGGCGGCAGGCGGCCACCACGTTGTCCCACCGGTGCTGGCCTCCCCGGCTGCGCGGGATGACGTGGTCGACGCTGGTGGCGGCGGCCCCGCAGTAGACGCAACGGCCGTGGTCGCGGGCGAACAGCGCCCGACGGGTGAGCGGGACGGGCCCGCAGAACGGGACCCGGACGAAGCGGGTCAGTCGGACGACGGACGGCGCCGGAAGGGCGCTGGTGGCGCTGTGCAGAGTGACACCCGAGTCCTCGAGGCTGACTGCCTTGTGATTGAGGACGAGGATGAGTGCGCGGCGCATCGATACGACGCCGAGTGGCTCGTAGGACGCGTTGAGGACCAGGACATGCGGCACGGATGCCTCCTTGGACGCCTGCGGCGCGTGGCTCGCGCCGGGACGAGCGGTTGGATCACACAGCGGGTGCGTGATCTCCCCCAGTGTCGCCTTACGCCTTTGTACGGCGCCACCACTCCTGTGTAACGGACCTGACGTGAACTCCGGATGTGGCTTCTGTCATACCCGGTATGCCCGGGGGAAGGGCGGGTTGCACCCCGGTGCCCGGAGGGTGCTCCGGGGCGCCCTCGCGGGGGAAGGCTGGGCCGGTCGGAGCAGCGGGGCGCACGGGGCGGGAACCGGTCGGACCCCGTCGGAGCAGCGCGGACGGCGGGCCCGGCCGGAGGGGGAGGCGGGGGTGAACCGCGGGGCGGGCGGGGCCGCGGGCAGCGCGCCGGGGCGTTGACGGGGCGTCCGTCCGGCCGCCGCGCGCCCTCGGAAGAGCGGTGGCCGGACCGTGGGAGAGCCGTGGGAGGGCGGTGCAGAGGCCGTCGGCGTGTCAGGGTGCCGGGTGGGCGGCGGATAGGGTAGAGCGGACGGTCCGCAGGCCAGGGGCGTGCCTCCCGGGTGTGCCTCCGCGGCGGCGGGCTGTGCCACGCACCCTGCAGGAAGGTCCCGCACGTGTTCAGGTCCGGTGCCGCCGGCCTCCTCGCCGACGCGTCCGTCACGCCGTCGGCCTCGACGCCGAACCCGTCCCCCAGTCCCACGGCCCCGGGGCTGCCGCAGCTCGACCTCAGAATCCCGACCAGCGCGCAGGAGGTCTCCGACACCACCCGGCAGGCCGCCAGCTGGTTCGACTCGCACTGGCAGGAGTGGCTGGCGAGCGGGGTCCGGATCGTCTTCATCGTCGTGCTGGCCCTGGTGCTGCGCGCGATGGTCCGCAAGCTGATCTCCCAGCTGATCGCGCGGATGGTCAAGCCCGGCGAGGGCGAGGACGAGCCCGGACGGCTGGGCGGGCTGCTGGCCAACACCGGGGTCGTCAACCCCGAGCGGCGGCAGCAGCGCTCGGAGGCGATCGGCTCGGTGCTGCGCAGCGTCGCGTCCTTCAGCATCCTGGGGACGGCCGCGCTGATGGTGCTGTCGGCGCTCGGGGTGAACCTGGCCCCGCTGCTGGCCAGTGCCGGTGTGGCCGGTGTGGCGATCGGTTTCGGCGCCCGCAACCTGGTCACCGACTTCCTCTCCGGGGTCTTCATGATCATGGAGGACCAGTACGGCGTCGGCGACGAGATCGACACCGGGGTGGCCACCGGCACGGTGCTGGAGGTCGGCCTGCGGGTGACCAAGCTGCGCGGCGCGGGCGGCGAGATCTGGTACATCCGCAACGGCGAGGTGAAGCGGATCGCCAACATGAGCCAGGGCTGGTCGACCGCCTCGGTGGACGTCCAGGTCGGGTACAAGGAGGACCTGCTGCGGGTCGAGGCGCTGATCCAGGAGACGGCGGAGGCCCTGGCCAAGGAGGCGCCGTTCGACGAGCTGGTCTGGGCGCCGTTCTCGATCCTGGGCGTGGAGTCGGTGGCCGTGGACTCGGTGGTGCTGCGGGTCGAGGCGCGGACGGCTCCGGGCAAGTCGCTGAGCGTGGCGCGGGCCCTGCGGCAGCGCCTGAAGGTCGCGTTCGACCAGGCCGGGATCAAGGTCAAGGAGGAGGTCGCGCCGGTCGCCGCCGATGCGGGCGCGGCCACCGGAACGGCCACCGCCGGGGTGGTGCTGACCACCGCGTCGGCGGCCTCGCCGGGCGCCGACCCGGCACCGCCGTCGGCGCTGGCCGACCCGAACTCGCCCCGCTACCAGGCGACGGCGCCGATACCGGCTCCCGTGAAGCCGGTCGACGACGCGGCCAAGGCGCCCTGACCGGGTAGCGGGCCGCCGCCCCGGCGGAGCCCGTGGACGAACGAGAGCCCCGTCTCCGCGCACGCCGGAGGCGGGGCTCACTGCTGCCCGGTAACGCTTCGGCATCCACCGGGGGAAGGGCCATTGACACCCTCGTGACGGGGACCGTACGGTCCTGTCTCAAGCGACTGGAAAGTTTCCTAACAGTTCGCCCGGGCCCGTCCGCCGGGCAGCCGACCAGCAGGAAGAGGAGGAGGATCTCCGCGTGACCAGGACCACCGCCAAGGCCCCCCTCGCCGGCACCCCCAGCCTGCTGCGCGCGATCAACGACCGCGCCGCCCTCGAACTGCTGCTGGAGAACGGCCCGCTCTCCCGTACCCAGATCGGCACGTTGACCGGACTCTCCAAGCCCACCGCCTCCCAGCTGCTGGCCCGTCTGGAGGCGGCCGGGCTGGTCCTGCCGGTGGGCACCACGGCGGGCGGACCGGGACCCAACGCGCAGCTGTACCAGGTGAATCCGGCCGCCGGCCACGTCGCCGGGCTGGACGTCACCAACAGCCACGTCCGGGTCGCCGTCGCCGACATCACCGGCTCCACGCTCACCGAGGACGTCGTCCCCACCAAGGGGTGGACGGCCGCCGAGACCGTCCCCCGGGTCGCCCGGGTGGTCGCCGACGCGACCCGGTCCGCCGGGCTGGCCGAGGGCAGCCTGCACACCGTCGTGATCGGCGTCGGCGGGGCGCCCGACCCCGGCACCGGCAAGCTCAGGTACGCCTCCCACCTGCCCGGCTGGCACGCGCCGCGGCTGGTCGAGGAGCTGTCCGGGGCGATCGGCGCGCCGGTGTCGATCGAGAACGACGTGAACCTGGCCGCCGTCGCCGAGCAGGCCTCCGGCGCGGCGCACGGGTTCGAGGACTTCGTCCTGCTCTGGGCCGGCGAGGGCACCGGCGCCGCGATCGTGATCGCCGGCCGCCTGCACCGCGGCTTCACCGGCGGCGCAGGCGAGGTCGGCTACATGCCGGTGCCCGGCGCCCCGGTGCTGCGGGACGTGCGCCGCCGCAACTCCGGCGGGTTCCAGGAGCTGGTCGGCGCCCCCGCCGTCCGGGCCCTGGCCCGGGAGCACGGACTCGGCGCGCCGACCGCGGAGGAGACGCTCGCCAAGGCGCTGCGGACCCCGGGCGCCGGCGACGCGTTCCTCACCGAGCTGGCGGGCCGGCTGGCCGTCGGACTGGCCGTGATCGTCGCCGTCGTCGACCCCCAGCTCGTGGTGGTCTCCGGCGGTGTGCCGACCGCGGGCGGCGAACGGCTGCGGGCGCTGGTCGAGGAGGAGCTGGCCCGGATCTCGATCGCCCGCCCGGAGGTCCGCAGCAGCACCCTGTCCGGTTCGCCCGTCCTGCTGGGCGCGCTGCAACGCGCGCTGGCGGCCGCCCGCGAGGCGGTCTTCTCCACCCACTGAGGTCCACCCGCCCACCGAAGTTCACACCAGCGACGCTCCCACCACGGACGCTTCCACCACCGGCGTCCGAACCACCGGCGTCAGAACCACCGGTTCAGAACCACCGGCGTCCGACCCATCGGCGCCCGAGTCACCGGCGCTCCCACCGAGCACCGCCTGAACCACCCGAACCACCCGGCTCCACCCGCACCACCCGCACCGCTCGACCCCTGCACCCACTCTCCCCAACCCCCTACGCGGGACCCGAGGCAATGACGCCTGCCCGCGCACCCCCAGGAGGACCTCGAAGTGCACTCCACCACCTCCCGCAGAGGCCGCCGTACGATCGCCGCCGTCACCGGCAGCGCCGTCCTGGCCCTGCTGGCCACCGCCTGCACCGGATCCAGCGACGGCAGCGGCAGCGACGACTCGGCCAGCGGCAAGGACGTCACCATCACCTTCTGGCACGGCTGGAACCAGCCCGCCGAGGTGAAGGCGATCAACGACAACATCGCCGCCTTCGAGAAGGCCCACCCGAACATCCACGTCAAGACGACCGAGAACATCGGTGACGACAAGGTCAACCAGGCACTGCGGGCCGGTGGCGACGCCGCCCCGGACGTGGTCTCCTCGTTCACCACCAACAACGTCGGCATGTTCTGTTCGACCAAGGCCTTCGCCGACCTCAAGCCCTTCCTGGCGAAGGACAACATCGACCCGGCCAAGACCTTCCCGGCCGCGATGCTCAACTACACGCAGTTCCAGGGCAACCAGTGCTCCCTGCCGCTGCTCGGCGACGCCTTCGGCCTGTACTACAACAAGAAGGCCTTCGCCGACGCCGGGATCGCCGGCCCGCCGAAGACCTTCAGCGAGTTCGCCGAGACCGCCGCCAGGCTCACCCTCGCCGAGGGCGACAGCTACAAGCAGCTCGGCTTCATGCCGCTGTACCACGGCTACGAGTCGACCACCGAGCACTTCCTCGGCCAGTACGGCCCGAGCTACTTCGACGCCTCCGGCAAGTCCAGCATCGCCGCCGACCCGAAGGTCGCGGCGATGATGAACTGGCAGAAGGGCCTGGTCGACAAGCTCGGCGGCTACGACAAGCTGGACAAGTTCCGGGCCACCTTCGGCGAGGAGTTCAGCGCCAAGAACCCCTTCCACACCGGCCAGGTCGCGATGGCCATCGACGGTGAGTGGCGCACCGCCTCGCTCGCCGAGAACAAGCCGGACTTCGAGTGGGCGACCGCGCCGTTCCCGGTGCCGGACGACCAGGCCTCCACCTGGGGCCGCGGCTACCAGACCGGCACCATCATCGGCATCGCCAGCACCAGCAAGAAGCAGGCCGCCGCCTGGGAGCTGACGAAGTTCCTCACCACCGACACCGACGCGGTGGTCTCGTTCGCCAACGCGATCCACAACGTGCCCAGCACCTTCGCGGCGCTCGACTCGCCGAAGCTGATCAGCGACCCGAACTTCAAGACCTTCCTGGACATCGCGAAGAACGCGAACTCCAGCACCACGCCGGCCAGCGTCAACGGCGGCGGCTACATCGTCTCGGTGCAGAACCTCGGCTACGAGTTCGAGTCCGGCAGGCAGACCGATCTCGCGGCCGGTCTCGCGGCCACCGCCAAGGAGATCGACGCCGCCATCGCCCAGGCCAAGTAGCGCGGAACGGTTCACGGAGCTCCCATGTCACTCGCGTCCGACACCCGCAGGGGCACCGGACCGACCGACCCGGCGGCGCCCTCCACGCAGCACCTGCTGCGCCGGAAGCGCCGCCGGGAGGCGGCCCGCACCCTGGCCTTCCTCTCCCCCTGGCTGATCGGCTTCGCGGTCTTCTTCCTGTACCCGCTGATCTCCACGGTCTACTTCTCGTTCACCAAGTACAACGGCTTCGGCGCACCCGCCTTCAACGGCCTGAAGAACTGGGACTACGTCTTCAACGACCTCCCGGCCTTCTGGAAGGGCCTGCGCAACACCGTGTGGCTGGTCTTCATCATGGTGAGCCTGCGGGTGGCGTTCGGCCTCGGCATCGGGCTGCTGATCACCAAGGTCAAGACCGGTGCCGGACTCTTCCGCACCGCGTTCTACCTGCCGTACCTGGCACCGCCGGTGGCCGCGACCGTCGCCTTCGCCTTCCTGCTCAACCCCGGCACCGGACCGGTCAACCACTTCCTCGGCGAGATCGGACTGCCCCAGCCGGGCTGGTTCGCCGACCCGACGTGGTCGAAGCCCGCCCTCACCATGCTCGCCATGTGGGGCATCGGCGACCTGATGGTCATCTTCATGGCGTCCCTGCTGGACGTCCCGAGGGACCAGTACGAGGCCGCCGAACTCGACGGCGCCGGGCCGTTCCAGCGGTTCCGGTTCGTCACCCTGCCGAACATCTCGCCGATCATCATGTTCGCGGTGGTCACCGGCGTCATCCAGACCATGCAGTACTACACCCAGGCGATCGTCGCCGCGAAGGTCACCAGCGGCAACGCGGGCAACTCCGGGCAGCAGTTCGAACCGGGCTACCCGCAGGGATCCACCTGGACCCTGCCGCAGATGGTCTACAACCTCGGCTTCCAGCGCTTCAACTACGGCGCGGCGTGCGTCGTCGCCCTGGTGCTGTTCGCCATCTCGATGGCCGTCACCTCGCTCCTGCTCCGCCGCAAGTCCGGCTTCATGGCGAGCGACGACTAGCGGCCCAGTGAGGACACGATCATGACTCTCAGCTCCACCCTCACGGCGAAGGCCCCCGCGGAGGGGCCCGCCCGGCGCGGCGCCCCCGGCGCCGCGGCCCGCGCCGCCCGCCGCCGCGCGCTGCTCAACTGGGTGGCCGTGCACTCGCTGGCCGTCGCCGCCGCGCTGTTCTTCCTGCTCCCGCTCGTCTTCGCCTTCCTCACGTCGGTGATGACGGACAGCCAGGCGCTCACCACCGACTACTGGCCCACCTCCTGGGAGTGGGGCAACTACGCCAAGGTGTGGGACACCCCCGGCTTCCTCACCTGGTGGCGCAACACCCTGCTGTACGCCGGCCTCGGCACCCTGCTGACCATCGTCTCCAGCCTTCCGGTGGCCTACGCGCTCGCCAAGTTCCGCTTCCGCGGCCGCAATCTGGCGCTGATGGCGGTCATCTCGATGATGATGCTGCCGCCCCAGGTCACCATCATCCCGATGTACCTGTTCTGGGCGAAGGAGCTCGGGCTCAGCGGCTCGCTCTGGCCGCTGATCATCCCGATGGCCTTCGGCGACGCCTTCTCGATCTTCCTGCTGCGGCAGTTCCTGCTGACCATCCCCAAGGAGTACATCGAGGCGGCCCGGATCGACGGCTGCGGCGACCTGCGCACCCTCCTCAAGGTCGTCCTGCCGATGGCCAAGCCGGCCATCGCCGCCGTCGCCCTCTTCCAGTTCTTCTACTGCTGGAACGACTACTTCGGCCCGCAGATCTACGCCAGCAACAAGCCCGGTGCCTGGACGCTCTCCTACGGCCTGGAGTCCTTCAAGGGTGCCCACCACACCAACTGGAACCTCACCATGGCCGCCACGCTGCTGGTGATGGCCCCGGTGATCCTCCTCTTCTTCTTCGCACAGAAGGCCTTCATCGAAGGCGTGACACTGACAGGGGTCAAGGGCTGATGTCCACACTCAAGCTGGCCATCGTCGGCGGCGGTTCGACGTACACCCCGGAGCTGATCGACGGCTTCGCCCGGCTGCGGGACACCCTGCCGATCGGCGAGCTCGTCCTGATCGACCCGGCCGCGGACCGCCTGGAGCTGATCGGCGGGCTGGCCCGGCGGATCTTCGCCAAGCAGGGGCACGGCGCCGTGGTGACCACCACGACCGACGTCGAGGCGGGGGTCGCGGACGCGGACGCCGTCCTGCTCCAGCTGCGGGTCGGCGGGCAGGCGGCCCGCAACCAGGACGAGACCTGGCCGCTGGAGTGCGGCTGCGTCGGCCAGGAGACCACCGGCGCGGGCGGGCTCGCCAAGGCGCTGCGGACCGTCCCGGTGGTGCTCGACATCGCCGAGACGGTCCGGCGCACCAACCCCGACGCCTGGATCGTCGACTTCACCAACCCGGTCGGCATCGTCACCCGGGCCCTGCGGGAGGCCGGCCACAAGGCCGTGGGCCTCTGCAACGTCGCCATCGGCTTCCAGCGGCGGTTCGCCAAGCACCTGGGCGTCGACCCGGAGCTGATCCGGCTCGACCACGTCGGCCTCAACCACCTCACCTGGGAGCGCGGCGTCACCCTGCTCGACGCGCCCGGCGCCGCCGGTGGCCGGGAGGTGCTGCCGGAGCTGCTCGCCGGCTTCGGCCAGGAGATCGCCGACGACCTGCTCCTGCCCCGGCGGGTGATCGAGCGGCTCGGCGTCGTCCCCTCCTACTACCTGCGGTACTTCTACCAGCACGACCAGGTGGTGGAGGAGCTCAAGGTCAAGGGCTCCCGCGCCGCCGAGGTCGCCGAGATCGAGCGGCAGCTGCTGGAGATGTACGCCGACCCCGCGCTCGACACCAAGCCCGAACTGCTCGGCAAGCGCGGCGGCGCGTTCTACTCCGAAGCGGCCGTGCAGCTCATCGCGGCGCTGCTCGGCACCGACGGCGCCACCTCGGTCCAGGTGGTGAACACCCGCAACGACGGCGTCCTGCCGTTCCTGCCGGACGACGCCGTCATCGAGGTGCCGGCCGAGGTCGACGCGGCGGGCGTACGGGCCCTGCCGCAGCGGCCGGTCGAGCCGCTCTACGCCGGCCTGATCGCCTCCGTCACCGCGTACGAGAACCTCGCCCTGGACGCCGCCCTGCGCGGCGGCCGCGACCGGGTCTTCGACGCCCTGCTCGCCCACCCGCTGGTCGGCCAGATCGACCTCGCCGACCGGCTGACGGACCGGCTGCTCGCCCACAACCGCGAGCACCTCGCCTGGGCCTGACCCGCCCGGCCGAACTCCGGCCCGCACTCCGTGGGGGGTGCGGGCCGGGCCGCCGAGGGCCCGCCGGCCCTCCGCGAGGAGGCCGCGAGGAGACCTCCCACCCCCGGCCGGGACCAACCACGGCCGGGCCACGTACGAGCCGCGGGGACCTGATGACCCACCAGCCCGAACCACACCTGCCCGGCGTCCTCGCCATCGACGCGGGTAACTCCAAGACCGACGTCGCCCTCATCGGCGCCGACGGCACCGTCCTCGGCTCCGCCCGGGGTGGCGGCTTCACCCCGCAGAAGGTCGGCGGCGCCGCCGCCGTCGCCGGCCTCGCGCCGCTGGTCGAGCAGGCCGCCGCGGCGGCCGGGATCACCGCCTGGAACGGCACGCTGACCAGTCACGTCAGCGCCTGCCTCGCCAACGCCGACCTCCCGGTCGAGGAGGAGGCGCTGCGGGTGGCCCTGGAGTCCCACCCGTGGGGCGCCAGCAACACCGTCGTCAACGACACCTTCGGCCTGCTGCGCGCCGGGACCGACGGCCCGCGCGGCGTCGCCGTCGTCTGCGGCGCCGGCATCAACTGCGTCGGCCTGCTGCCCGACGGCCGCACCGCCCGGTTCCCCGCCCTCGGCGAACTGACCGGCGACTGGGGCGGCGGCGCCGGTCTCGCGCTCACCAGCATGTGGCACGCCGTCCGCGCGGAGGACGGCCGCGGCGGGCCGACCGTCCTGGCCCCGGCCATCGCCGAGCACTTCGGCCTGCCCAGCGCCGGCGCCGTCGCCGAGGCCGTCCACCTGGACCACCTGCCGTACGGCCGGCTGCACGAGATCGTCCGGGTGCTGTTCGCGGTCGCGGAGGGCGGCGACCGGGTCGCGCTGGAGCTGATCGACCGGCAGGCCGACGAGATCACCCGGCTCGCGGTCGTCGCCCTGCGCCGGCTGGAACTCCTGGAGGAGCCCACCCCGCTGGTGCTCGGTGGCGGCGTGCTCGCCTCGCGGCAGCCGCTGCTGATCGACAACCTCACCGCCCGGCTGGCGGAGGCCGCGCCGCTCGCCGAGCCGCGCGTCGTCGTCGCACCGCCGGTGCTGGGCGCGGCGCTGCTCGGCCTCGACCACCTGGCGGCGGGCGCCGAGGCGCAGGCCCGGGTGCGGGAGGCGTACGACACCGACCGGCCGGTGGCGGCGTAGCGCCCGGTCCCGACGCTTCCGCCCCCGCCGCACCGCTTCCGCCCTCGCCGCTTCCGTCCCCACAGGTTCCGCCCCCGCCGGGTCCGCACACCCGGCGGGGGCGGTCGTGCGTTCACGGCCGGGCGGCGCGGCGGGGCGTTCACGGCGGGGTGTTCACGGCGGGGCGGCGGGATCGGGCGGGTGGGCGGCGGACGGGCGGGTGGGCGGCGGACGGGCGGGTGGCGACGGGAGGGGTGGACGGGACGCTACGGCACGGTAACCTGACGGACAGTCAGTTGCTCGGACCGGTCGACGGACCGGTCGAGCGGGGCGGCGCGGGGGCCGACGGCCGGGGCGGGGTGGGACCGGAGAGGCCGGTGGGACGACGGCACCAGGCGTTCACCGACCGGCCATCGGTCCAGGGGAAGTCCATCACCCGGGAGAAGGCTGCCGTCCCTAGCGTCTCCCGACGCACCGCCGACCGTCCCCCTCCTCTCACGAAGGGTCACCCCATGCCCGGACGCAGAGTCGTCGCCGCGGCCACCCTCGGCGCCATGACCGCCGGCGCGCTGGCCGTCACCGCCTTTTCCGGTGCCGCCACCGCGGCGGTCGGGACCACCACGTTCACCCCGGTGGCCGACACCTACGCGTACAGCAGCAACCCGAGCACCAACTACGGAACGTCCGGCCAGCTCGGGGTGGACAACAGCCCGGCCAAGCGGACCTTCCTGAAGTTCACCGTCTCCGGCCTCACCGCACCGGTGACCGGCGCCAAGCTGCGCATCCACACCGACGACGTGTCCGGTGCCGAGAGCGGCAGCGGCGGCACCTTCCGCTCGCTGAGCAGCACCACCTGGTCCGAGACCGGCCTGACCTGGAACAACCAGCCGGCCGTGGACGGCCCGGTGCTGGGCTCGATCGGCTCCGTCTCCCGCAACGCCTGGTACGAGGTGGACGTCACCTCCTACGTCCAGGGGAACGGCACCTTCGCCATCGGCGTGACCTCCGCGTCCAGCGACGGCGCCGACTACGACTCGCGCGAATCCGGCTCCACCGCACCGCAGTTGGTGATCACCACCGACACCGGCACGCCCTCCCCGTCGCCGACCGTGACCTCGTCGCCGACCGCCACGCCCACCGCCACCCCGACCCCCACCACCTCCCCGACCGGCGGCGCGGACCCGGTGCTGGTCGGCGCCGGCGACATCGCCAACTCCGGGAACGGCGACGAGGCCACCGCCAAGCTGCTCGACGGCATCCCCGGCACGGTGTTCAACGCGGGCGACAACGCCTACCCCGACGGCAGCGCCTCGGACTACACCAACTACTACGCACCGACCTGGGGCCGCCACAAGGCACGCACCAAGCCGGCGCCGGGCAACCACGAGTACAACACCTCGGGCGCCACCGGCTACTACAACTACTTCGGCGCCGCGGCCGGCACCGCCGGCCAGGGCTACTACTCCTACGACCTGGGCAACTGGCACGTCGTGGCGCTCAACTCGAACATCTCCACCAGCACCGGCTCCGCCCAGGAGCAGTGGCTCCGCGCCGACCTCGCCGCGAGCAACAAGCCCTGCACGCTGGCGTACTGGCACCACCCGCGGTTCACGTCCGGCTCCAACCACGGCCCGAGCACGTCCGTCGGCCCGCTGGTGCAGGCCCTGTACGACTACAACGCCGACGTGATCGTCACCGGCCACAACCACCAGTACGAGCGGTTCGCGCCGATGAACCCGGGCGGCGCGCTCGACACCACCCGCGGCATCCGGCACTTCGTGGCCGGGATGGGCGGCGCCAGCCACTACAGCTTCGGCACCATCCAGGCCAACAGCGAGGCGCGCAACAGCGACACCTACGGCGTGCTGAAGTTCACGCTGCACAACAACGGCTACACCTGGCAGTTCGTCCCCGAGGCGGGCAAGACGTACAACGACAGCGGCACCACCGCCTGCCACTGACGCCCGGCGCACCCCCCGAGCGACGACGCGGCCGGGACCTCCCCCGGCCGCGTCCCGCCGCTCCGCCGACCCCGCGCGGACCACCCCGCGCCGCCGTCCCGCGCCGACCGTCCCCGTGCCGAGCTCGCACCGGCGAAAGGCCACCCGTGTACCTGTCCACCATCGGCCGCCCGGCCGCCGCCGATCCCCCCACCGATCCCCCCGCCGGCCCGAGGAAGCGCCGCTGGGCCCTGGTGGGCGGCAACGTCGTCGCCCTCGGGACGGTCAGCCTGGTGACCGACGTCTCCTCCGAGATGGTCACCGCCGTCCTCCCGCTCTACCTGACCGCCGCCCTGCACCTCGGCCCGGCCGCGTACGGGGTGATCGACGGTCTCTACGGCGGCGCGACCGTGCTGCTGCGCCTGGTCGGCGGCTTCGTCGCCGACCGGATCCAGCGCCGCAAGGTCGTCGCCGGGGCCGGTTACGCGATCTCCGCCGTCGCCAAGCTCGGCCTGCTCGCCGCCGGCTCCGCACCGGCCGCGCTCGGCCTGGTGATCACCGCCGACCGGGCCGGCAAGGGCCTGCGCAGCGCCCCGCGGGACGCCCTGATCACCCTCTCCGCCCCGGAGGGCTCGCTGGGCCGGGCGTTCGGCCTGCACCGCACCATGGACGCGGCCGGCGCCTTCGCCGGCCCGCTGCTCGCGCTGGCGGTCCTGGCCGCCGCCGGACAGGCCTTCGACGCGGTCTTCGTCACCAGCTTCTGCGTCGCCGCCTTCGGCGTCCTGATCCTGGTGCTGTTCGTCCGCGACCAC
The DNA here is from genome assembly GCF_042722765.1 of Kitasatospora sp. NPDC058406. Taxonomy (NCBI): domain Bacteria; kingdom Bacillati; phylum Actinomycetota; class Actinomycetes; order Kitasatosporales; family Streptomycetaceae; genus Kitasatospora; species Kitasatospora sp. NPDC058406. Next base: position 14,758 of record NZ_JBHXKE010000084.1, on the reverse strand, counting down.
CGCACCCCGATGCCCGCGGCCGGCGCGATCTCCGCCCGCGCCGCGCTGGGCCTGCTGCGGCAGGGCCCGGTGCTGCGGCTGGTGCTGGCCGCCGCGCTGCTCGGGCTGGCCACGATCGGCGACGGCTTCGTCTACCTGCTGCTGCAGCGGCGTTCGGACCTCTCGCTGGGCTGGTTCCCGCTGCTGGCGGTCGGCACCAGCCTGACGTACCTGCTGCTGGCCGCGCCGCTGGGCGCGCTCGCCGACCGGATCGGCCGCCTCCCGGTGCTGCTGGGCGGCTACGCGGCCCTGGCCGGCGCGTACCTGCTGCTGTACGGGCCGCTCGACGGGACGGGCGCGACGGTGGCGGTGCTGGCGCTGCACGGCCTCTTCTACGCGGCCACCGACGGCGTGCTGATGGCCCTGGCCGGGCCCCGGCTGCCCGAGGCGCTGCGGACCACCGGCATCGCCCTGGTGCAGAGCGGACAGGCCCTGGCCTACCTGGCCTCCTCGGTGCTGTTCGGGCTGGCCTGGCAGTACTGGGGGCCGGCCACCGCCAGCCGGGCGGCCGCGGCGGCCGTCGTGGTGGCGCTGCTGGGGACCGTCGTCCTGCTGTCCGGCGGTCCGCGCCGCCCCGCCGGCCCGGCCGCTCCCGTGACCACCTCCGACACCCCTGCGAAGGAACCCCGTTGAACCTCACCCCGCGCGCCCGGCTGCTGGCGATCGCCACCGCCGCCCTGCTGCTCGGCGGCGCCGCCACGACGTACACCCTGACCGCCGGCTCCGCACCGGGCACCGCCGCGACGGCCCCGGGCCGCGGCTCCGCCCCCGACTCCGACTCCGATCCCGACGGCGACCCCGGCGGCACGGCGGCCGGTCCGCGCATCCAGGTCCTGAGCAACGGCCTGCTCTCGTCCGTCTCCCGCCAGGACCCGGGCGGAAGCCGCGAGGTCGGCAGCCGCCGCTGCGAGCGCGCGTACGCCGCCGCCGGGACGGTCGCCTGCCTCGCCCCGGCCGGCGCCCTGGAGGGGCCCGAACTCGTCGTGCTGGACCGGGCGTCGAACGAGCGCAGGAAGGTCTCGCTGACCGGCCTCCCGAACCGGCTCCGGGTCTCCGCCAGCGGCCGGATGGTCTCCTGGACGCTCTTCGTCGGCGGCGACTCCTACGCGGGCAACTCCTTCTCCACCCGGACCGGCGTCCTCGACACCTCCGGGGGGCAACTCCTCAACACTCTGGAGGAGTTCACGATCACCCGGGAGGGCCGGCCGTACCGCGCCGCCGACGTGAACTACTGGGGGGTGACCTTCACCGCGGACGACAACCGGTTCTACGCGACCCTCGCCACCGACGGCCACCGCTACCTGGTGGAGGGCGACCTCGCGGCCCGGACCGTCCGCACGCTCGCCGACAACGTCGAGTGCCCGTCGCTCTCCCCCGACGGCCGCCGGATCGCGTTCAAGCAGGCCGTCGACGGCGACCCCGCCAAGGGCTGGCGCCCCGCCGTGCTGGACCTCGCCACGATGGCCGCCACCCGGCTGCCCGAGCAGCGCTCGGTGGACGACCAGCCCGCCTGGCTCGACGACGCCACCGTCGCGTACGCGATCCAGCGCTCGGACGGGGTCAACGACGTCTGGGGGGTACCGGCCGACGGTTCGGCGGCGCCCGCGCTGCTCGTCCCCGAGGCCAACTCCCCCGCCCCGCTGTCCTGACCGTGCGCCGTCCGCCCGCCTGCCCGCCGCCGTCCGGTTCCGCCGGACCGGCGGAACCGGCGGAACCGGCGGAACCGGCGGAACCGGCGGAACCGGCGGAGCGGAACCGGGTGTACGGATTCCGCGTGTACGGGGGTGCCGTGTCCGGTCGTCTTCCTGGGAGACTCGCCCCATGACCGCCCCCCGTCGCCTCCTCCTCGCCGTGCTGCTCTGCTGTACCGTCACCGCCGGCCTGGCCGCCTGCACCCCGATCGACGAGGACCCGACGGTGGCGATGGCCTCGGACGACGACGAGGACACGGCCGACGCCGAGGACCTCGACGACGCGGCCCCGTGGGAGGACGGCACGGAGGAGGCGTACGGCGCCGCGACCGACTCCGCGCCGACGGCCCCCTCGCCCGAGTGCACCGACCTCTCGCTGAGCCCCGGCCACCAGGTCGTCCGGGTCGTCGGCGAGATCGAGGGCCGCCTCACCGCCCTCCCCACCCGGTACGTCTGCGACTCCGACGCCCCCGACGACGGCTCCTACGACCCGGTCGGCATCCCCACCGCCTACCCGCTCGCCGCCCGGGTGACCGCCACCCTCGTCGCCCTTGAGGACGGTGAGCCCGCCAAGGAGGTCCAGCTCCCCGTCCTCCTGGAGCACCTCGGCGACTGCCTGGCCGACCGTGAGCCCGACCCGCCGTACGGCTGCTACGGCGACACCTACGACATCGTCCTCGACGCCCGCGGTCGCATCACCCGCATCACGGAGCTGTACCGCCCCTGAGGACCTGGGCCCCGAGGCGCTGCCCCTCCGCCCCGGACGGCGCCGGCCTCCCGCGGTGGCCCGTACCGGCCTCCGCCCACCGGGCTTGACCTCAAGTGGGGTTCACGTTGTCGGATAGGGCCCAGGCGGTGATCACCACCGCCGGCACGGCACGTGAGGAGGGGTTCGCCATGGCGAACGACGTACTGGTGGTGGGGGCCGTTCCGGCCGAGGTCAGGAACGCGGTGACCGGGGTGGTCGCCGCCCTGGAGAAGGCGTTCAACACCAAGGACGCGACCGCGCTGGGCGAGCAGTTCGGCGAGCAGGCCTCGTGGACCAACGCCCGCGGCCTGCGGCTCGACGGACGGACGGCGATCGCCGAGTTCAGCAGGCCGGCGATGGAGAGCTTCCTGCGGGACTCCTACGCCCGGTACGACGTGGTGAAGATCCTGGCGATCGCGGAGGACGTGGTCGCGGTGAACGTCGCCCAGACGCCCACCGACGCCGCGGGCGAACCCGTGGAGGGGGCGCACGGCGCCGCCCTCTACGTGGTGGCCCGCCAGGCGGACGGCTGGAAGATCGTGGCCGGTCAGAACAACGCGGTCGATGCCCCGTCCGCAGGGTGAGTGACGACCGGTCCCGAGCCGGGGGCCGCCTCCGATCCTTCGATCGTGCCAGGAGGCGGCCCCCTTCTCCCTCTTCTCCTACTTGGTGATCCTCGTGACCTGGCCCGCGCCGACGGTCCGGCCGCCCTCCCGGATGGTGAACCGCAGGCCCTCCTCCATCGCGACGGGCTGGATCAGGGTGACGGTGATCTCGACGTTGTCCCCGGGCATGACCAGTTCGGTGCCCTCCTTGAGGGTCACCACCCCGGTGACGTCGGTGGTGCGGAAGTAGAACTGGGGCCGGTAGTTGTTGAAGAACGGGGTGTGCCGGCCGCCCTCGTCCTTGGACAGGATGTAGGCCGTCGCCTCGAACTCGGTGTGCGGGGTCACCGATCCGGGCTTGATGATGCACTGGCCGCGCTCGACGTCCTCGCGCTTGATGCCGCGCAGCAGCAGGCCGACGTTCTCGCCGGCCCGCCCCTCGTCGAGCAGCTTGCGGAACATCTCGATGCCGGTGACCGTGGTCGTGGTCTTCTCCGGCTTGATGCCGATGATGTCGACGGTCTCGTTGACCTTCAGCACCCCGCGCTCGATCCGGCCGGTCACCACGGTGCCGCGGCCGGTGATGGTGAAGACGTCCTCGACCGGCATCAGGAAGGGGTGGTCGATGTCCCGCGTGGGCTGCGGGATGCTCTCGTCGACGGCCTTCATCAGACCCAGCAGCTTCTCGCCCCACTCCTTGTCGCCCTCCAGGGCCTTGAGGGCGGAGACCTGGACCACCGGGGTGTTGTCGCCGTCGAACTCGTACTCGGAGAGGAGCTCGCGGACCTCCAGCTCGACGAGCTCCAGGATCTCCTCGTCGTCCACCATGTCGGCCTTGTTCAGGGCGACGACGATGTACGGGACCCCTGACTGGCGGGCCAGCAGGACGTGCTCCTTGGTCTGCGGCATCGGGCCGTCGGTGGCGGCGACGACGAGGATCGCCCCGTCCATCTGGGCGGCGCCGGTGATCATGTTCTTGATGTAGTCCGCGTGACCCGGGCAGTCGACGTGGGCGTAGTGACGCGCCTCGGTCTGGTACTCGACGTGCGCGATCGAGATCGTGATGCCGCGCTGCCGCTCCTCCGGCGCCTTGTCGATCTCGTCGAACGGCGTGAAAGGGTTCAGGTCCGGATAGGCGTCGTGCAGGACCTTGGTGATCGCCGCCGTCAGCGTCGTCTTCCCGTGGTCGACATGGCCGATGGTGCCGATGTTGACATGCGGCTTCGTCCGCTCGAACTTCGCCTTCGCCACGCGCTCCTCCTCAGATGTCGGACCGGGGCGGAGAGCCATCGGCCGACCGCCTGCCCGCGCTGCTCATGGAAAGCGCGGGGCGCGGCCGTCGCACGCGGGGAGGGCGTGCCCCCGCCGCCGCGACCAGGAGTGACCGACCCCGCGCAGAGGGTAACCATAGCGGGCCGGGGGTGCGGCGGAGCCGGGACCACGCCCTCCGGCGGGCCGGGCCCCGCAGGCCCGCCGGTCCCGGCCCGGCCGTCCGGACCGGCCGTCCGGGCCAGTCGCCCGGGCCAGTCGTCCGGGCTAGTCGTCCGGGCCCAGGTCCAGGACGGCCTTGCCGAGGACCCGGCGCCCGACGAGCGCGTCCGCCGCCTCGTGGGCCCTGGTCCAGGAGCCGCGCCAGCCGATCTGCGGGGAGAGCCGGTCCGTCGCCACCAGGTGGAGCAGGTGACCGAGGTCGGCACCGACGGGCGTGCTGACGTTGAAGTTCTCCAGCCGACCGTTCGGGCTCTCGACGCGGGCCCGCTCGAAGTCGATGACGGTCGGCTCGCCGGAGGCCTTCCCGATCGCCTGGACGACGCCGCCGCGTTCGAGGCGGTAGAACGCCTCGGCCAGCTGGCTGCCGCCGACGTTGTCGAGCACGCCGTACACCGGCGCCGTCAGCTCCTCCGGGCCGTGCACGATCTCGGCCGCGCCCAGCTCCCGCAGGCCCTCCGCACGGGCCGGGCCGCCGACCGAGGCGACGACGTGCGCACCCCCCAGCGCGAGGAGCTGGACGGCGAAGCGCCCCACCCCGCCCGAGGCGCCGGTGACCAGGACCCGACGGCCGAGGACGGAGCCCAGGCGGCGGACCGCCTGGAGCGCCGTGACCCCGGCCACCGGGAGGGCGCTCGCCGTCCCGAGGTCGACGGCGTCGGGCACGACCGCCAGCTCGGCGGTGTCCACCACCCGCAGCCGCGCCCAGGCGCCGCCCCACCCGAAGGTGACCACCCGGGCCCCGACGGGTGGACCCGATCCGTCGTCGGCCGACCGGACGACGACACCCGCCGCGTCCCAGCCCGGCACCGTGCCGGGTGGGGTGTCCGGCGACCGGTAGACGATCTCACCGAAGTTGAAGGAGACCGCGCCGACCTCGATCAGCGCCTGTCCGGGCCCGGGTTTCGGATCCGGCACCTCGGCGAAGCTCAGCTGCCGGGGGGCGTTCGGGTCGTGGACGAGTGCCTTCATGGCGGGCCCTTCAGTGCGGAGGATCGGAGGAGGGGGTGCCGCGGAGGAGGTGCCGCGGAGGGGGCCGCCACGATCGGCGGCCCCCTGGAGTGGCGCCGGGCGCCGCGGGGTCAGCGGGTGGCGCTCTCCGCGCCGTCGACCGGGCGCACCGCGACCGCGTCTATCTCGAAGAGCATCCCGGGCAGCGCCAGCGACGCGACGCCGCTGAGCGTCTGGGCGGGCAGCCGGTCGCCCCAGGCGGCGTGCAGGGCCTTCCCCAGCACACCCAGCTTCTCCAGGTCGTGGTCGACGACGTACGAGCCGAGCCGGACGACGTGCTCGAAGCCGAGGCCGACGCCGGCCAGCGCGGTGCGCAGGTTGTCGAAGGACCGCTCGACCTGGGCGGCGAAGTCGCCGGGGACGACCTGGCCGCTCTCGTCGGAGGCGTACTGCCCGCCGATGAAGACCGGTTCGCCGGGCGCGGAGGCGGCGTGGCTGTAGCCGAACGGCGTGGGGTCGTGCAGGCCGGCGGGGTTGGTGAGGGTGCGGTGGTCGTGGAGGTCACTCATGGTCGACGGTTCCTTCGGTTGTGGTGCGGTGGGTGCGACGGGTCGTTGTCGTGACGTCAGGTGCGGTGCTGCGCATGCCTTCCGGCGGCTCGGCGTCGACCCGGAGCCCTCCGGTGGCAACGCTCCGCGCGGCGGCGATCATCCCGGCGGGCGGGCGGTCCCCCCGCCCGCCGGGCTTCCTTCCGGCGGTCCTCCTCCGGGCGGTCCTCCTCCGGGCCGGTCATCCCTCCAGGCGGACGAGCATCTTGCCGGTGTTGGCGCCGCGCATCACGCCGAGGAAGGCGGCCGGCGCCTGCTCGATGCCCTCGACGACGGTCTGCTCGGTGCGCAGGCTCCCGTCGGCGAGCCAGCCGGCGGCCCGGCCGATCCACTCGGGGAAGAGGTGGAAGTAGCTGCTGACCAGCATCCCGCGCAGGTTCAGCTCCTTGGCCGCCGCCTGGAACAGGTTGTCCGGGCCCGGGGCCGGGCTGGTCGCGTTGTAGGTGCTGATCGCGCCGACGAGGGCGATCCGGCCGCCGGTGCGCATCGCGCCGATGGCGGCCCGCAGGTGGTTGCCGCCGACGCTGTCGAGGTAGACGTCGATGCCCTCCGGGGCGGCTGCGGCGAGCTGTTCGTCCAGCGAGCCGGCCCGGTAGTCGATCGCGGAGTCGTAACCGAAGTCCGTCACCAGCTTCGCGGCCTTCTCCGGGCCGCCGGCCGAACCGATCACCTTCGAGGCGCCGAGCCTGCGGGCCAGCTGCCCGGCGACGCTGCCCACCGCCCCGGCGGCGGCGGAGACGAAGACGACGTCGCCCTCGCGGACCGGGGCGATCTCGGTGAGCGCCGCGTAGGCGGTGAGGCCGGTGGTGCCCAGCACCCCCAGGTAGGCGGACGCCGGGGCGAGGCCGGTGTCGACGACGGCCGCGGCGGCGGCGTCCAGGACGGCGTACTCGCGCCAGCCGAGGAAGTGGGAGACGGTCGCGCCGACCGGCACGGCGTCGGAGCGGGAGGCGACCACCACGCCGACCGCGCTGCCGTCCAGGGCCGCGCCGAGCTCGAACGGCGGGATGTAGGACGGCGCGTCGTCCATCCGGCCCCGCATGTACGGGTCCACCGACATCCAGGTGTTGCGGACGACGATCTCGCCCTCGGCCGGCTCGGGGACTGCGGTGCGGACCAGCTCGAAGGTGTCGGCGGTGGGCGACCCGACCGGGCGGGAGGCGAGCCGGACCTCGGCGGAGAAGGTGGTGGCGGGGGTCACGGTGGTCTGCTGGGTGCTCATGGCGGGCTTCCTCGTTCTTCGTCCGGTGCTGCCGTTTCCTGCTGACGAGGAAGACTCTGCCGGGGGCCTCGCACGATCGGCTGACGGTCCGCGCACGGCCGCCCGGCCCGTACGCACAGGGCCGCCCGGCGGGCGTGCGCACGGGACGTCGGACCGGCCGACTTCCGGTGCGGGAACCCTCGGCCGGGCGTCCGGCGCGGACGCCCGCACGTCCGCCGGTGCGAAGGACGCCGGTGCGAACGACGCCGGTGCGGCGAAACCGGTCGACAGGAGCGGCCCGGGTGGCGGAGAGTCGGGAAGCATGACCGTGCTCCCCGAACTGCCGCCGCTCCCCGCCCGCTACCGGAGCCGGCCGGCCGCCGCCGACGACGCCCCGGCCGTCCACCGGCTGGTCGACGCCTGCGAGCGCGACCTGCTGGGCCGGGCCGAGACCGGGTCCGACGACATCGCCGCCGACCTGGCCCTCCCCGACCTCGACCCGGCCCGCGACGCGCTGCTCGTGCAGGACGGCGACGGCGAGGTGGCCGGCTGGGCGTGGGTCCGCGGGGGCCGCCGGAGCCGGATCGACGTCCACCCGACCCACCGGGGCGCCGGGTTGGGCGGATGGCTGCTCGACTGGACCGAGGCGCAGGCCCGGCGTGCGGGCGGCGTACGGCTCGCCCAGGCCGTGGAGGACGGCGACCGGGCCGCCGTGGCACTGCTGCGCTCGCGCGGGTACCGGCCGTTCGTCTCCCAGTGGCAGCTGGGGATCGCACTGCCCGCCCGCCCGGTGGCGGCCGGGCCGCCGGACGGGATCACGGTGCGGCCCTTCGCCCCCGGTGACGAGCAGGCGGCCTACCTGCTCACCGAGGACGCGTTCGACGAGTGGCAGGTGCGGCGCAGCTCCTACGAGGAGTGGGCCCTGCGGACCGTCGGACGGGAGGCGTTCGCGCCCGCGCTCTCGCGGGTGGCCCTCGCGGACGGGGAGATGGTGGGCGCGGCGCTGTCGCTCGACGTGCCGGGCGGGAGCGAGGGCTACGTGGAACGGCTGGCCGTCCGCCGCGACCACCGGAACCGGGGCATCGCACGGCTGCTGCTGGGCGAGGTGTTCGGCGCGTTCCACCGGCACGGGCGGGAGCTGTGCACCCTGTGGACGCACTCGAACACCGGCGCGCTGCCGCTGTACGAGCGGGTCGGGATGACCGTCCGGCGCACCTCGTCGATGTACGGCAAGGTGCTCGACGAGGAGCCCCGGTAGGGCGGGGGGCGGTGCGGCGTTCCGGCGTTCGGCCGCTCCACGGTTCCGGGATTAGGGCTCGGTGCGGAACGCCGGGGGGACAATATGACGCCCAGTCATCGGAAAGTCACGCATTTCCGCGATTGATGCGCACCTGCAATTTCCGCACCCCACCCCCACGGACGGAACGCCGTAGCCGGTTCATCACGCTTCGCATTCGCACCGGGAATTCCCGGTGCGGCGCGCATCCTAGACGTCGAGATCGGCCTCGATCCGCTTGAGACCGTGCCGGGCGAGCGCCAGGTTGGCGCGCGAGCGGTCCAGCGCCAGGTAGAGGAAGAGGGATCCGTGACTGCGCGCCAGCGGGCGGATCAGGTGGTACTGGGTGCCGAGGGTGATCAGGATGTCCTCGATGACGTCGTCGATCGACAGCGCTGCCAGGGCCCGTATCTTGGCCCGGACGACCTCGGTGTTGGCGGCTGCCGCGACCTCCAGGTCGAGCTGCTGGCCCCCGCCGAGGAACCCGAGTGACATACCGCTCTCGTAGTCGGCCAGAGCCACGCCGATGGCGCCCTCGATGGCCATCGCGTCCTTGAGTGCGTTGTCAATGTTCATGCGCTGTTCGTCCTTTGCGTGACTTCCGGGCAGAACTCCCGTGTGCGGGAACAAAGTAGCAAGAAGCCACCCTCGGTGGTCACCCCGCGGAAATGGTGGAATAAAGTACGCTGCCAACAGTTCGGAACGTGAAGGGGTACTGGTGCGCGCACTCGAAGCTTCCCTCTCCGATGTGCTCGACTCCCCCGGAGTCATCGGCGCCGCTCTCGTCGACGCCGTCACGGGCCTCAGCTACCACTCCGCCGGGGACCACCGGCTGCTCGGCAGCGGGGCCGAGCTCGCCGAGCTGACCAATCTGATCGGCGAGCGTCTGTACGAGGCCGGGGTGGAGAGCGAGTTGGAGAGCGTGGTGGTCACCAGCACCCGCCATCACCAGGTCGTCCAGGTGGTGCCCCGTCAGGGCGACCCCCTGCTGCTGGCCACCGTGCTGGACCGGGGGCGGACCAACCTGGCGCTGGCGATCCGCCAGACCGCCGACCGTGCGGGGGGCCTGCTGGCATGAGCGGCCCTCCCGACGAGCTGTCCCACGACCCGGCCCACCACCCTGCCCGCCACCCTGCCCACCGACCGGCCGGCGGCCGGGCCCACGACCCGGCACCGCCCGTGCCGCCCGCGGCCCGTAACGTGCCCGCGCTGCTCCTCGCGCTGCACCGGACGGGCTTCACCGGCTCGGTCACCGTCTCCAGCGCACCGGGCGGCACCATCCACCTGGAACAGGGGCTGGTCACGGCGATCGAGACCCCCGGGGCCCCGACCGCCGAGACCCTGCTGCTGAAGGCGCGGCGCGTCGGCGAGGCGGACTGGGCGACCGCCGAGACGGCCGCCTCCGCCGCCCGCCCGGTCGACGCTCCCGCGGCCTGGGGCGGCGACCTCGGCGCGGCCCTGGTGGCCCAGGGGTCGATCGGCGCCACCGAACTCGAAGCCGTCTGCGCCGCCGCCGCCTTCGACGGAGCCTTCGCCCTGGTGCTCAGCCCGCCCGGCAGCTGGGAGATCGCCGAATCGGCGCCGCCCGCCCGGATCGCGCTGTGCCCGGGGATCGAGCCGCAGCGGCTCTTCGAGGAGACCGCCCGGCGGGTGGCGCTGCTGACCCGCCTCTGGGGCCCGCCCGGCGAGCTGGCCCGCACCCGGATCCGCCCTGCCGCCGCGGCCGAGTCCGCTGCGTCGCGGATCCCGGTCCGGTACCGGGAGGTCCTGGCCGCGGCCACCGGCCGCCGCACCCCGCGCGACATCGGATTCGCGCTGGGGCGCGGCGTGTTCTCGGTGCTGCTCGACGTCGTCCGGATGGACGCCCGACACCTTCTCCACCGCGAAACGGCGCTCCCGGCCGCCACGGCACCGAGCGTGGCCCCGCGAACGCCGCCGAGCGGACCGCTGCCGACCGCGACCGGGCCGCTGCCGCGTCGCGTCCCCGGCGTACGCGGCGCAGGGAGCGCGGGCGGCCACGGCCGGCCGGACTCCCGGCCCGAGGAAGCGGCGGGCGCTTCCGACGGGCCACCGAACGCACACCGCACCGAGACGACAGAGACGACCGAGAAGAGCAGACCATGAGCACCCAGACACCGACCGCCGTTCTCGTCGCCGAGTTGAAGTCCCTCCGCGAACGGGTCATGGGCATCTCCGAGAGTGTCATCTCCACCGCCGACGGCCTGCTGGTGGCCGCCGACACGGCCGCCGTCCACCCCGAGTCGGCCGCCGCCCTGTCGGCCGCCATGCTCGGCCTCGGCCGGCGCACCGCGGCCGAGGTCGGCGTGGGCGGCCTGCGCGACGTGGTCACCCGCTGCAACGGCGGCTACGTCGTGGTGCTGGCGATCGGGGACCAGGCGCTGCTGATGGTCCTGGGCGACGAGGGCCTCGACATCGCCGGCCTGCACCGCGAGTCGCCCGCCTCGATCCGGCGGCTGAGCGAGCTGCTCGGGATGGTCCCCGCGGCCTAGCGCAGGCCCCGGCGAGGACGGGGGTGTCCGGGATCCGCACAACGGCGGGCCTGCCGGACGGCAGGCGGGCGGGGCCCGGCCGCCCGACACGGCCGTCGGTCACGGCACGCCCGCGGACGCGTCCGCATCCGCGTACGCAGGCACCGGCCCCTCCGGACAGCGTCGCCCATAGCCTGACATGTCGTCACCGCAACCGGTCGGCAAGGGCCGCGCGGACCGACCCGCCTGCCTCAACGGACGCTCTCACGACAGGACTTGGGCTGCGAAGGCCGCCACAGCGCCCCAGCTGGAGGGGTGCACCGCACTCCGGGGCCCGGGCTGACCGGACCGGAGCGGCGTCGCCTTCGTGCCCCATGGGGCACGCCGCGGATTCCGCGAGGCCGGCCGCGGGTCAGGCGCCCGTGTACTGGGCGGCGTACTCCTCGCTGGGCGGGACGACGGTGATGACGTCGATCAGCACGCCGTCCGGGGCGGCGACGATGAAGTGACGCTGGCCGAACTCCTCCGCGCGCAGCGGCAGCACCTCGGGCAGGCCGGCCCCGGCGACGAGCCGCCGGTGCTCGGCGTCCACATCGTCCACCTCGAAGTTCAGCAGCAGGCCGCCCCGGAGTGGGGTCCGGTGGCCCTCGGGGAGGGTCGGGTGGGTGTGGTCCAGCAGGGCCAGCTCGTACTGCGGGGCGTCGGGGCGGCGCAGGCTCACGTACCAGTCGGCTTCGAAGGTGACCTCGAAGCCGAGGTGGCGGGTGTAGAAGGCGCGGGAGGCGGCCACGTCCCGGGTGGCGATCACCGGGTAGAAGCCACCGAGCCCGGCCGCGGGCGCGTTCGCGGTCCCGTTCGCAGTTCCGTTCGCAGTTCCGTTCGCGGGCTCGGCCCCGAGGCCGGTCCCGAGGTCGCTCCTGAGGTCGTTCGTCATGGCGGAGGCCCTTCGCGTCCATTTCACATACCCGGGGTATGTGAACCTTGGCGCTAGCATACCCGGGGTACGCGAAATGGAAAGGGCGGTGCGACGCGATGGCGGTCAACCGGGCGGAGCAGCGGGCAGCCACCCGGCGGGCGCTGCTGACCGAAGGGCGGCAGCGGTTCGCCGCCGACGGCTACCACCAGGTGGTGCTGGCCGAGGTGGCACGGGCCGCCGGGGTCACCAAGGGAGCCGCCTACCACCACTTCGACAGCAAGGCCGGACTCTTCCGGGCCGTCGTCGCCGAGGTGCAGCAGGAGCTGGGCGAGCGGGTCGCGGCGGAGGCCGAACGGCACGAGGACCTCTGGGAGCAGCTCCGGGCCGGCTGCCGCGCCTTCCTCGCCTCGGGGACGGACCCGGCCGTGCGACGGATCCTGCTGGTCGACGCGCCGACCGTGCTGGGCTGGGACGAGTGGCGGGCGCTGGACGAGGAGTCGTCCGCCCGGCACCTGGCGGAGGCCCTGACGGCGCTCGTGGCGGCCGGGACCGTCGAAGACCAGCCGGTGGAGCCGCTGGCCCGGCTGCTCTCGGGGGCGATGAACGAGGCCGCGCTCTGGATCGCACGGGGCGGGGACTCCCGGGCCGCCGAGCAGGCGCTCGACCGGCTCCTGCCGGGACTGCGCACGTCGGCCTGATCGCTCGCACCCGACGCCCGGCCGAACGCCCCACGGATGCCCGGCCGGCGAGGGGCCGCCCCCACAGCGGCCCGTCGCCGGCCCTCCCACCGCCCGCCCCGGTCTCGCGGGTCAACCCCGCGGGTCGGTGAGGTAGGCGTCGAACGCCCCCTTCGTCGGTTCGGAGGAGTAGAGCCAGTGGCCCACGACGTCCCGGGTGAGCAGGGTGGCCCTCGGGAAGGACTGCGTCATCCGGCGCGCACCCGGCAGCGGCGTCCGCTGGTCGAGGGTGGCGTTCGCCACCAGGACGCGCGGGAGGTCGCCCGCCACCCGGGCGGGCCGGGCCTTCGGCGGGACGGTCCAGCCCTGGCAGCCGAGGACGATGTCCAGGCCCTGGGTGCTGACGCGGACGTGCGGCGCGGCCCGGGCGACCCGCTCCCGGATGGCCCGGTACTCGGCGTGGTCGCGGATCCGGAGGTCGTAGTCCCGGCAGAGCACGAGCTGCATGTCACGGCTGGGGCCCTGGTGCTGGGGCCAGTGGACCGTGCCCGTCCCGGTGTACACGGCGGCCAGCTCCCGCGCCGCCCGCTCCGGGTCCCACCCCCAGGTCAGGAACGTGAGGAAGTCGGACAGGCCGTCGGCGTCGGCCACGGCCTGTGTCGGCCCGTCCGGTCCCGGGACGCGGAGCGTGCCGGCCTCGGCGCGGGCGAACAGTTCGGCGGCGACGGCCGCCAGGTCCCGGCCGCTCAACGCACAGGACGGCGCCGTCGAGCACCAGGCCGCCAGGCGCTTGAAGGTGTCGTCGGCGGTGACGCTGGCGTCGGTGAGGAAGCGCTCAGCGTTCGGCCGGTCCGGGTCCATCACGCTGTCGAGGGCGAGCGCGCGGAGCCGCTCCGGGAACAGGCGCGCGTAGCGCTCGCCGAGGAGCGTGCCGTAGGAGTGGCCGAGGAAGCTGATCCGGCGCTCGCCGAGGGCGGCGCGGATCGCGTCCATGTCCCGCGCCACGCTCTCGGTGTCCATGTGCGCGGCGAGCGGGCCCGTGAGCCGCAGGCAGCCGGCCGCGAGCCGGCCGTTCAGGGTGCGCATCTGCTCGAAGGCCGCCGCGTCGCGCGGGCGGGACGTGATCCCGCCCGCGATCGACTCGTCGCAGCGGGCCTGCTGGCTGCGGTGGCTGCCCCTCGGGTCGAAGCCGACGATGTCGAACCGCTGCAGCATCTCCGGCGTGTAGACGCCCTTCTGGGGGTGACCGGCGTGCAGCGCGTCGTCGGCCCCGGGGGCCCAGGGGCCGCCCGGGTTCGACATCAGGACGCCGATGCGCCGGGCCGGGTCGGCGGCCCGCAGGCGGGCGACGAAGATGCCGGTCTTCGGGCCGTGCGGCTTCGACCAGTCCACCGGCACCTCGACCGTCGCGCACTGCGCGGCGGGGTTCGGGTCCGGCATGGGCGGTTCGCTCCTGGGGCAGGAGCCCCACCTGATCGGCGCCGCGGAGGTACTCGGCTCCGACTGGTTCTGGGCGGCGGCCGGTCCGGTCAGCGCGAGGGTCGCGACTGAGGCGGAGAGCGCCAGGAGGGCGGACAGTACGCGCCGCCCTCGGTTCGGATGGGTCTTCCCACGCATACTCATGCCCGTGAACAACCCGCCACCACCGCCGCCGGGTTGCGTCCACCTGCGACACACGGTGATTCCGTGCCCGATGAGGCACGTCGATGCGACTTTCAAGTCCCTTGTTCTCATGGCTGGTTGACGAATCGACAGCCGATTCCGGAAGGTTCTCGGCGAGGCCGGCACCCGCTGCCCCGGTCCTTCGACCGTGGGTGTCCGGCCCGCCCCGCCCCGCCGCCCGGCGGAGTGGACCGCTCGTCACCCGGGGACACGGATGAAGAGGATCAAGAGGGCCGCCGCCACCGCGGTGGCCGCCATGGCGCTGGCCATGGGCGGCGCGGCGGGCACGGCCGGCACGGCCCACTCCCGGAGCACCACGGAGACGCCCCGGGGCGACTCCCACAAGGCCGAGCTCAGGAGCTAGGTCTCACGAACTCGGGCCCGCCGGTGGGAGCGGGTCCGACGGC